>DYRC01000013.1:9273-16740 GCA_020718925.1 Desulfonema limicola | reverse complement strand
GCCGTAGCAGAAAGCCCTGATAAATATTATTTCAAAGTGAATGCCGAGTATGCCGCTCCGCCGGAAAATCCCGAAGAAGTTTCCAAAGATTCCAAAGACAAGCTGAAAAAAGAGGCTGAAAAAAAGCAGAAACAGACAGAATTGTCCGAGCAGATAAAAGCCATGAACAAGAAATTATCCGCATGGACCTTTATCGTTCCCAAATGGCGGCATGACAATTTCATCACTGATCCGGCTGATTTTTTTGAAAAAGAAAAACCGTAACCTAACCCCCCAGCCCCCTTCCCTGAAAGGGAAGGGGGAGTTTCTCCCTCTCTGCTTCGGGGGTTCAATTGATTATGCTTTTGCACTTTTTACGATGTAGGCAAGGGGAGTTTCCCCCCTCTCCGCTTCGGGGAGGGGCAGGGGAGGGGTGAGAGAAAGGAAGTTGCATTGAAACTGAAATCATTTATCATGCTGATATGTCTGGTGTGTGCCGCATATCCGGCTTTTGCTGATGAGATTCCGGATGTCATCGTATCTTACGGATCCGAAAGCAGCAGGGAATATGTGTTGGTCGCTGAAAAGGAAAGTCAGCAATTATTTGTGTTTTCCTGCGCGGGAACCTGTGAACAAGTGCATCGTTTCGCCTGCTCCACCGGCAGATCCTCCGGGGCAAAAGCCATCGAAGGCGATAACAAAACGCCGGAAGGAATCTATTTTTTCATCAAAATCCATGAACAGCAGAATCTTGCGCCGATTTACGGCATTCGGGCATTTGTAACCGATTATCCGAATTTCACAGACAAAAGCGATGGCAAAACCGGAAGCGAAATCTGGCTTCACGGAACAAACAAAACGCTTAAAGATCGGGATTCAAGCGGATGCGTGGTTTTGGAAAATGAAAATGTTCAAACCGTATCGCAATATATCACCCTGAATCGGACGCCGCTGATTATTGTTGAAAAATTAAGTTATTCGCCTGATACAGAGGCGTCCGAAGCAATTTCCAAGCTGCTTGCTGAGTGGACTCAGGCAATTCAGAGCGGCTCTTACCACAATTATCTGCGGTTTTATGATGACGAGTATCTGCCGGATATGACTTGGTGGCTTAAATGGCATAACGCCAGAAAAGATGCCATGTCTGTGGGATTGAAACGTCCCGGAATTTTCAGAATCGGCGACAAATATGTGGCAATATTTGATCAGATACTCAAAACCGCAGAAAAAGAAACCATTGTCGGAACGCGCAAACTCTTTCTTGCCAAAAAGGCGGAAGACATCAGGATTATCGGGGATGAATATCAGACAACGGCGGCTCGCGGAGAACACCCGCTGATTGCCGCATCTCAGATAGTGAAAACCGCGCCCGCGCCCGTTGCCACCGCAGCCGCTGCATCTTCGCCTGATCCGAATCATGCTGAAATTGAGCAGATGGTTGATCAATGGCTGAGTGCATGGTCGTCAAAGGATATAGCCCGCTACGGCGAATTTTATGCGTCTGATTTTCATGCAGGCATGGACAAAACCGCATGGTTGAAGTATAAAGAAAGTCTGAATCGGAAATACCGCTATATCCGGGTATCAAAGCGGGATTTGAAGATTAAAAAAGACGATGACGCGCATGTCAGCGTAACATTTGTGCAGAGCTATCAATCTCCCGGACTCAGTTCCGTAGGAAAAAAAGAACTTATATTGAAACATGAAAGAGGGCAATGGAAGATTTTTCGAGAGAAATCAAGAAAAATGTAGCGTCTTATCCCGCGCATAAGCCGGTAGGACAGGCGCAGAAATGGACGCTTCTGTTTGTAGGCAGTCATGGGAAAACGATTGTTTTCAAGCGGTTCAAAGGTTTAGCGATGTTTTTTATGTTGCTGTTGTTCTCAGCGGTTGTTGCGGCTGCGGGGTTGTATGTGCTGTATGATCTGCAAGTTAAAAAAGTCAGAAAGCTTGAGCAGGATTCTGAAGCCCTGAAAAAGCAGATTGCCGCGTTGAAACATGAAAAAGATGCTCTGGTTATCCGCGCAATAAAGGCAGAATCAGATCCGAAAACGCCGGAATCCCTGAAAAAAGACACCAAACCAGAGGAATCTTCAAAACCCGAAGCCAAACCGGAGGTGAAAGAAGAACTGCCCCGATTATCTGTTGAAAATTTCGAGACCACCTATCATCGTTCCCGAAAAATACTGACCCTGAAGTTCAATGTCAAAAATGCAACGCCGTCAGATCAGAAATTTTCAGGATATGCGATAGCGGTATTAAAGACTTCTGATAAAAGATCGCTCAATGTGCCGTATAATATTGATCTGGCATCCGGAAGACCGCTGGAAAAGCCGCAGGGAGAAAGCTTTGAGATGAGTAAATCCAAACATCTTGAGATGGAAGTAAAAGGAGAAAAAGACCCGGAGCGATTTGAAAGCGCGATGGTATTTATTCTGGATAAAAGCGGCAGAATATTGGTTGAGCAGAATATTCCTGTAAAAATAACGTATTGATTTTAAGGTGAATATTGTGGCAAAAGAACAATTTTCGATTTTGGATAACGGCGTAGTGATTGAAGGAACAATGTCGTGTCAGGGCAAACTGGTGATTAACGGCATGGTCAAGGGAAAACTGACCGGAGACACGATTATTATCGGCGAAAAGGGCGCGGCGGATGCTGAGATTGATGCGGCAAAAATCACTATCGGCGGGAAATTCGAGGGAAAAATCAATGCGTCTCAGGAGTTGGTCATTCTTTCTACCGGATATTGCGAAGGACAGGTGGTCTGCAAAAATATTATCATTGAGTCCGGCGGTATTCTGAACGGCAGCGTGGTCTGTACGCTTAAGCGGGATCCGCCGCCAAGCCCGAAAAGCGCTGCCAAGTCAGGAAAATCATAATACCCCACCCTCCCCGGAACGGAGAGGGGGCGGGATTGGAAGACACCCTCCTTCCCTACAGGGAAGGGGGGCAGGGGGGGTTAGGTTGCCCATTCTTTACCGATACCTGATTCAGGAAATTCTCAAATATATCGCTATGGTGCTGGCAGTCGTGGTCAGCATATATCTCATTGTTGATTTTTTTGAGAAAATTGAGAAATTTATGAGCGCGGGGCTTCCGATGTCCCGCGTTATTACATTTTTCCTCTTCAACATACCGTTTATCATCGCGCAGGTTTTTCCGGTATCTGTTCTGTTAGCGGTTCTGATTGTTTTCGGGCTGATGAATAAACACCATGAACTTATTGCCTTAAACAGCGCGGGCATCAGCGTTTATTATCTGTTCAAGCCGGTATTTTTTATCGGTATTATCGCAGCCTTATGCTTATTCTGCTTTTCCGAAGGCATTGTACCGATGACTACGGCGGTGGCGGAGAAAATATGGCGGCAGGAAGTGCGGCGGGAATCTGCGGTCATTTCAAAGGAAAAAGACTTATGGCTCAAAGATAACCGCCTGATTATCAACATCCGATATTATCATCCCCATGAAAAAGCTATTTTCGGGGTCGCATTGAATTATTTTGATGAAAGCTTCAATCTCATCAGAAAAGTGGATGCCAAAAAAGGCGTATTCAAAGACGGGACTTGGGTGTTGTCAGACCTGATTGAGCAGACCTTGGATAAAAAGAGCGGAAAATATGCGGTGAATATCCGCGATGAGTTGAAAGAGCCGTTAAAATTCATGCCTGATGATTTAAAACAGTCCATCAAACGATCAACGGAGATGGGCTTTAGTGAGCTTTCGGAGTATATCCGCAAAATTGAAGCAGAAGGCTATGATGCCACAACATATAAGGTTGATTTACATGCCAAAATCGCATTTCCGTTTATCTGCCTCATTCTGTGTCTGATAGGAACCGGCATTGCGGCAAGGGCAAAAATCAGAGAAGGTCCGTCTCTGAATATTGCCTTCGGAATCGGCGCGGTGTTTGTTTATTGGATTTTTTACAGCTTTTGCCTGTCTTTAGGCTACGGCGAAATGATCCCGCCGATTGTTGCAGCATGGACGGCAAATTTCATATTTTCATGTCTGGGATTGTTTTTGCTGATAAATGCGGAATAATGCTATGATTTTGCTTTACAATATCTTAATTTTTATCGCACTGATTGTCGGCTTCCCGCTCATTTTGCCAATGATAATATTTTCTGAAAAACGCCGCAAAACTGTTCTGCATCGGCTCACATTGATTTTCGACCATAACCCTTCGGCGTTAAATCCGATATGGATTCATGCGCTTTCAGTAGGCGAAGTTCTTTCCGCCGTACCGCTGGTTCACGCCATGAATGCGCGTGTCGGCAAAAACCGTGTTGTATTTTCAGCATCCACTTATACCGGCTTTACGATGGCTGAAAAACTGTTCCGCAATCATGCAGAGATGATATTTTATTTTCCTTACGATATTCCATTTTGCGTCAGGCGAGCCATACAGCGCATCAATCCTTTGCTGATGGTGATGGTGGAAACAGACATCTGGCCCAACTTTCTCTTTGCCATGAAAGCATCCGGCATTCCGGTCATGCTGGTCAATGCACGGCTCTCAGATCGCTCTTATACCGGCTATCGGCGATTCTCCTTTTTTACCAGACAGATATTTGCCAAATTTTCAAAAGTATGCGCTCAGACAGAAGAAGATGCGCGGCGATTTGCCGATCTCGGCGTATCTGCTGAGAATATTCTTGTCAGCGGAAATATCAAATTTGATCAGCCGGATATTTCTTCTTCGGATCAGGAAATTGCAGCCCTGCGCCATCTGCTCAATCCTGATAATACCCGAAAAGTTATTGTTGCCGGGAGTACGCATGAGGGAGAAGAAGCGATTCTTGCAGAAAGTATTTTAAAGCTTAAACAGGAATTTAAAGACCTGTTGCTCATCATTGCGCCCAGAGACCCGAATCGCGCCCAAACCGTTCGCAGCATATTGCCGTGTTCATCCCGGATGCTCTCAGACATTGATACCAAATCACCTAACCCCCCGGTCCCCTTCCCTGAAAGGGAAGGGGGAGACATTATCTCTACTCCCCTCTCCTTTCAGGGGAGGGGTCGGGGGAGGGGTGCTTTGATAGCGAATCGGTATGAACAGACGGGAACGTCCGGCGATATTGATGCCGTTATCGTGGATCGGATAGGCATTTTAAGAAAGCTTTACGCGCTGGCAGATATTGCGTTTGTGGGCGGAAGTCTGATGAATTTCGGCGGACATAATCCCATCGAACCGGCTGCGTTTGCAAAGCCGGTGCTGTTCGGTCCGGATATGAGCAGTTTTAAGGAAATCTCCCGGATATTTCTTGAGCGCGGCGGCGCGATTGAAGTTCAGAATGCCCAAAGCCTTTATGCGGCAATCCGCGATCTTCTGTCGGATCGGAAAAAAGCGGAAAATATCGGATGTCGTGCGGCTGAGATATTTTCAGCCAATAAAGGCGCGGTGAAAAAAACAATGCAGTGGGTGTGGGGCGATAACACGCTATCGCCCCAGTGATTACCTTAAATGTTTTCTTTGAGTCTTTTGCCTGATCGGAACTTAACAACATTACAGGCTTTGATTTTGATGGTCTCGCCGGTTCGCGGATTACGTCCTTTTCTGGCTTTACGTTTGACTTTCATAAACGTGCCAAATCCCACCAGCGTAACTTTTCCGTCTTTTTTATCTGCCAGCGCGTTCACAACGGTGTCCATGAAAGAATTAAGCGCCAGGGTTGCCGTAGTCTTGGTAATCCCCGCATCTGTTGCGATTTTTTCAATCAACTCAGCTTTTGTCATTGCAATTTCCCCCTTTATTTTCTGTGGTTTTTTTCACAAGTCAATATAGTAGGTTACTGTCAATGTCAACAGAAATCCGCATAGCGGCTATGTTTTTAATTGAAATCAATGCCTCTGACGCAGTTGCGCCCCTCCCGTTTGGCTTGAAACAAGGCGTCATCCGCGGCTTTTACCAAAATATCCGGGATTAGGCGATGCTCAGGAAAAACTGTCGCGCTTCCCAAGCTGATCGTTACATAATCGGAAACCGGCGAATTCGGATGAGAAATATTCAAAGATTCTATATTGTCCCGCATGGTTTCAGCCACAAACACAGAACCATCCCGATCTGTTTTGGGCAGAATTGCAGCAAATTCCTCACCTCCGTAGCGGGCGACTACGTCCATCGGACGTTTCACCGAATTTGCCAATGCTTTTGCCACGCGTTTCAGGCAGTCGTCTCCTGCCTGATGTCCCCGCGTATCATTGAAATTTTTAAAATAATCAATATCAATCATCACCAAAGACAAGGGCGAACTTTCACGTATACAGTGCCGCCATTCGGTTTGCAGAACTTCATCAAAGCGGCGCCGGTTGGGAATAGCCGTCAGCCCGTCCAAAGAAGAAAGATTTTCCAGAATATCCCTATGGCGCTTGAGTTCCAGATGCGTCCGCACTCTCGCTTTGACAATTGCCATGCTGAACGGTTTGGTGATATAGTCCACTGCGCCGATGTCAAGTCCTTTAGTTTCATCTTCTTCCTGATTCATTGCGGTAATGAAAATCACGGGGATATTTTTGGTTTTATGTTCTGCCTTGAGACGCAGGCATACTTCGTATCCGTCCATTTCAGGCATCATAATATCAAGCAGAATCAAATCCGGCGGTTCTTCGGACATGGCAAACTTAATCGCCTGTTCCCCGGTCGTAGCAAAGGTGGTCTTATACTCGCTTTTCAATGCCTGTGCCAGAATGCGGATATTTTCAGGTGCATCATCTACAATCAGAATTCGCTGCTTGCGTACTTCTTCGCTCATAGCAGAACCTCCGACAATGAAAGTCCAAGCATCTGTGCTATCTTGTGAAGAGATTCCCGCGCGTGATCAAATTCCAGCGCATCTATCTGCCCATCCAATGCCCTTATCTGCTGTTCAGGTACACGTCCGGCAAGATGGGGCTTAACAGAATCGAAAAATTCATCAGCATCCATATCATTGTCTTTCAGAAGCGACTCCAATCTCAACATCAGAGGACTGATATTTTCCGAAGGAATAACCGAAGTCGGGACCGGCTCAGGAATCGGCGTTTGATCTTCCCCTGATGTCAGGCGCTGGGATAGCTCCACGATCATCAGCAAGGCTTTTTTGAAATCTTCCAACGTTTTGGCAAGCAATTCCAGTCTGCCGTTACGCACGGCGTCTTCCAGTTGAACAGAAACCTCATACAACTCTGTCGCGGAAATATTGCCCGCCACCCCTTTTACCGTATGAACCAGCCTTGCGGCTGTCTGAAAATCTCCGACACCTATCGCAGTATTGATGTCTGAAGCCGCATTCGCATAAGTCTGTCCGAATTTTGTGATCAGATTGTGCAGAAGTTTTGCATTGCCGGAAAGCCGTTTCATGGCAGATGGAATGTCAATGCCGGGAAGCTCTGAAATTGAGGATTGAGAAGTGAGAAATGAGAAATTCTTTTTTTCACTTCTCACTTCACACTTCTCACTTCTCACTTCTTTTTTCACCCATCTTGCCAGAGCTTCAAATAATTTT
>DYRC01000013.1:0-9173 GCA_020718925.1 Desulfonema limicola | reverse complement strand
CTTCTCACTTCTCACTTCTTTTTTCACCCATCTTGCCAGAGCTTCAAATAATTTTTCAGTATCTATGGGTTTTGTAACGTAGTCGTTCATACCCGCGCTCAGGCATCGTTCTTTATCGCCCTTCATGGCATGGGCGGTCATGGCAATGATGGGCAGATTCTCATAAGCCGGATCGCTTCGGATAATCCGGGTGGCGTCATATCCGTCCATTTCCGGCATCTGCACATCCATCAGAACAACATGGTATGGATAGCCGTCAGTCAGGGGTTTGCCGAATATCGCACGAATTGCTTCCTGTCCGTTATCCGCAGTTTCCACAATAATTCCTGCGGCGGATAAAATTTCTGTGGCCACCTGCTGATTGATGGCATTATCTTCTGCCAGCAATACTTTTACGCCGTCAAACAGGTCTTTGTTCATCGGTTTTGATGATGCAATCCTGTTCTTTGCGGCGGAAATAATGGTTTCATGTCCGAAGACGTCCATGATGGTATCTAACAGGACAGACTGTTTTATCGGCTTGAGAAGAAAGGCATTGACGCCCGCGTTCTCTGCCTGTTTTATCACCTCTTCGCGTCCGAATGCCGTCATCAGAATCACGGGAATATCTGCCACTCGTGAATCATCTCTTTTTTTGCGTATTGTGGCAATCCCATCCATTTCCGGCATCATCCAGTCTATGATGACCAGATCATAAGGCTTGTTTTCATAAGAGGTTTTCAGTTCGTCCAACGCAGCCTGCCCGGAGTTCACCGATGTGGTACGGAAATTAAAAGATTGGAGATATTCCTCAATAATCTGTCTGGAACTGGCGTTATCATCCACCACCATCACTCTGAGATGTTTCAGCACATCAGGAATCTGCGGCTTTATTTCGTTAACATCCGGCTGAAGACCTAATTCAGCAGTAAAAAAGAAGGTGCTTCCCATCCCCGGTTCACTTTCAGCCCGGATTTCGCCGCCCATCATCTCGGCAAGGCGCCGTGAAATGACTAATCCCAATCCGGTGCCGCCGTATTTGCGGGTGGTGGAACTGTCTGCCTGCGTGAATGCGGAAAAAAGCTTGGATATTTGCTGCCGGGAAATGCCGATCCCGCTGTCTTTTACCGAAAATCTGAGTCTGACCCGGTCGCCTTCTTTTTTAATCAGGCTCACCCGGACAATGACTTCTCCCTCTTTTGTAAATTTTATCGCATTGGAAATCAGGTTTATCAGCACCTGTCCCAGCCGCAGGGGATCGCCCTTCAAAGCGCACGGCATATCATCGGAAATAGAAATGATAAGCTCAATCCCTTTTTCAGCGGCTTTGCCGGAAAGCATATCCAAAATATTATCCAGAAGGTCTCTGAGTTGAAAATCTGTTTCTTCCAAATGAAGTTTTCCTGCTTCGATTTTGGAAAAATCCAGAATATCATTGATGATTTTAAGCAGCGAGTGTGCGGATAATTGAATTTTATCAAGATAATCCGTCTGTTTGGGATCAAGATTTGTCCGTGTCATTAAGTCGGTCAATCCGATGACCGCATTCAGAGGCGTTCGGATTTCATGGCTCATGTTGGCTAAAAATTCGCTCTTAGCCAAAGCAGCGGCTTCTGCGGCTTCTTTTTCGACTTTAAACTGCTCAACCCGTTTCCGCTGGGTGATATTCTTGAGCATTCCCTCATAATACAGAATATTTCCAAACGGATCACATACTGTCCGGGCATTCATGGAGATATGAATCACAGAGCCGTCTTTGCGATAGTACTGGGTCTCGAAATCTTTTATAACACCGCGTTCTTTCAGCAAGGCTTTAAATTCATCACGTTTTTCAGGATAAACGTAGACCTGCTCTCTTAAATTCGTAACGGTTCGGATGATTTCTTCAGCAGAATCATAGCCCATAATTTTTGCAAACGCTGTATTTGCGGTCAATATTCTTCCATCCGGCGTGGTTTGAAAAATGCCTTCGGTGGCGTTTTCAAAAATGCCCCGATATTTTTCCTCAGAGTGTTTCAGCGCGTCTTCGGCAGATTTGCGCTCACGGATTTCATTTTCAAGTTCCTCATTTATCATGGCAAGCTCCGCAGTGCGCTGGACTACGCGCTGTTCAAGCTCCTCATGCGCTTTTTTCAAGGCTTCTTCTGCAATTTTGCGCTCACTGATATCTAAAAATGCGCCGCTGATATACTCTAACTCTCCTTTTTCATTGCATATAATCTGACTGCGTTCTTCTATCCAGATAATCCTGCCATCTTTGGTGCGAATCCGGACTTGCCGGGTAAAGGATTTGTCTTCACTATGAAATGCTTCCCGGAATATATCTCTGCTTTTCTGATGATCTTCAGGAATAACAATATCCCGCCATTTGACTTTCCGGCTTAAAAACTCCTCTTTTTTGTAGCCGGTCAGGATTTCGATTTTATTATCAAATACATCTAATGAGCCGTCCGCATATCCTCTGGCAACAACATTCGGAAGATTGCTGATCAGCATTCTGAATTTTTTTTCACTTTCATACAGCGCTTCTTCCGCGTGTTTGCGCTCGGTAATATCTAAAAACGCGCCGCTCATATATTCAATATCACCGTTTTCATTGCAGACAATCTGAGCGCTTTCTTCTATCCAGATGATTTTGGCGTTTTTGGCGCGGATCCGGTATTGCCGGATATAGGATTTGTCCTCGCGCTGAAATGCTTTCCAGAATATCTCTTTGGCTTTACAGCGGTCTTCGGGAAGTATAATATCCCACCATCTGATCTTTCGGAATGTAAAATCCTTTCTTGAGTAGCCGGTCAGCATTTCGATTTTGTCATCAAATACATCCAGATAACCGTCCACATATCCTCTGACAACAATATTGGGCAGATGACGGATAAGAAGTCTGAATTTTTTTTCGCTTTCCTGAAACGCTTTTTCAGCGCGTTTCTTTTCGGAAATATCTGTGGCAAAGCACAGAAATCCGTTGACAACGCCATCCGCGTCTCTGAGGGCGTTGATAGACATAGTAACCGGAAACGGGCTTCCGTCTTTTCGGATATACGTCCATTCCTGCTGCTCAACACGCCCAAGCAGCGCGTACTCAGTCAACAAATCGGGAATCTCAATCTTTCGTTCAAGGGACGCGCTTAACTCTTTGCTGCGGTTGATAAGTTCGGTTTCCGAAAGAAATATCTCCGGTGTCTGAAGCCCGATCAGCTCATGTGCCTTATATCCTAAAAGATTCTCCGCACCGGTATTGAATATGGTGATACAGTTCTCCCGATCTGCGGCAATAATCGCAATCTGTGCTGCGGAATTCAGTACTGCCTGCCGCAACGCATTGGCTTTCTGAAAACGCTCAAGAATTTTTTCAGTTTCCTCGAATTGCTTTACCACAAGACTTGCCGTAATTTCCGCAGCCTCGCGTGCCACTCGGATTTCCTGTCTCAATACCCGGTTTTCTTCAATCAGCGATTGAATTTTTGCCGCGCTGATTTCTACAAATCTGTCGGAGAATAGAGGTTTTGCCATCACCTAACCCCCCTGCCCCCTTCCCTGAAAGGGAAGGGGGAGTAAACAGAAGACTCCCCTCTCCTTTCAGGGGAGGGGCCGGGGGAGGGGTTAATCGCATGAACCGTACAGACCATACACGGATCAAATGACCTGATAATATGCTGTGCCTCAATCGGATTATCATCGTCTCTGATTTCCACGCCGATCAGGGATTCTTCCCAGGGACCTCTGACTCCGTTTGAATCTCTGGGCGAAGCATTCCATGCGGTGGGCGTAATAATCTGATATTTTTCAATCTGCGAATCTCTGATTTTAACCCAATGTCCGATTGCGCCTCTGGGCGCCTGAGTCAGTCCGAAACCGTCTCCGGATTCCGGCATCTCATAATCTTTGAAAAAATTCTCTTTTGAAGCAGAAATTTCTTTAAGCCAGATGTCAGCAAAAGGTATCAGCAGCGCGGGTCTGATCATGCGGGCAAGCTGTCTGACAAATACACTCACTCCGCCGCTGATCTCCGCCAGATTAAGCAGAAGCGGATGTCCGGCGATGATCATGTCTGCCAAAGGACCGGTTTCCGCCGGAAGCCCTTCGTATCGGGGCGCTTTTGCCCATGAATAGCGTTTGTCCTCGCTGCCGGTGGCATACGGTTTTGTAACGCCTTCAAACGGATGTTTCGGTTCCAAATGTCCGCCGAACCACGAATGAGAAATATCTTCGGTGATATTTCGCTGATGAAACGGCGTCAGATCGAATCCTGCCGGAAGAAGCGTTTTTCCACCGTTCAGGCTTTTAATTTCGGTATGTTCAGGCATATCCAGCGCGCCGAAGCTGATAAAATGTCCGCATCCTCTGCCGATCTTATCTAATCCGGCTTCTTTTGAAAAGCGGATGAAAAAGCCTATTTCACTATTGCGATGCGATTCGGATTCTTCAAGCCAGATATTCAAATCCGCCATTGAACGGACTTCAGCCCACCGCTCTATGCCGCACCCTAAAAACCGTTTTTCATACCATCTGCGGAAGGTATTGAGCAGATACCGGCAGTTGGAAATATCGGTTGCGCCGGGAACACAGACCACGCCGCCCGGAACCATAAACGAAGAATGGGGCCACTGCCCTCCGAGTATGGCAATGATTTCAAGAAGCTGCTTGCTTTCCCGGATGGTTTCAATCGCCATCTGACCTTTCAACTGCGCGTATCGCCTGAAAGCTTCTTCATACAACTGCGAATCCGCATATCGGGAATTGCAGAAATCAGGCATAAATAACAATGCAGCTTGTCTGGCATCATTTTGGATCATCTCGGTCATCAGGCAGATGTTTCTGACCCTGACGGCATTGTCCGGCACATCGGTCTGACAGATCATATCTAAGGCTTTGACCGCAGCATAAAGATGCGAGGTGCTGCATATACCGCAGATTCGGGGCGTAATCACCAGCCCGTCCAGACTTCCCCGTCCTATCATGATATTTTCAAAGCCTCTGTACATGGTTCCCGAACTCCATGCTTCAGACACCACACCCTTATCTGTTTCAAGCGTAATTTTCAGATCGCCTTCGACCCGATTCATGGGAAATATACGTTTCATATTCCTGTTTTCCGTTCTTTCAGGCGTTCGGGAGCCGCTGCCGCCGCCATGCCTTTGTATGCCATGTAATGCGGACGATTGACTCCGGATGGCAGTTTGATGGGGATTCCCTCAATATTCCGGGTTTCAAAAAAAGGATAGGGCTGAGGAAAATCAGGGAGGGTACAGCCGAAACAGGGAACGCCCACGCGGGTTTTGGATGATCGCCGATTCCACAACAATTTGTTGCACGGACCTTTGACCAGCGGACCATGACAGCCCAGATAAAAGAACATGCAGCCTTTTTCTCCGAACCGCTTTTCTTCTATGCGGTATTCGTGATATTCGTTCCGTGTACAGCCCTGATGTACCATGATGTTATACCATTCCACCGGTGTTTGGTATTTTTCAATAAGCTTTATGGGCATATCCGCCGACAGAAGAGACAGCATTCCGGTAATGACATCGCAATGGCAGGGACAGCCCGGCAGATTGATCACCGGCATTCCGCCTGATGCTTTAAATTCGCTGCCCAAAAGACCGCCCTTGTCCCATCTGGAAAATTGCAGCCCTACGGCTTCGATGTCGCTGCCTGCCCCGATTCCGCCGAAACAGGCGCAGGTTCCTACGGCAATCACATGTTCGGCTTTTTTTGCCAAAGACGCGGCAAGGTCTTTTTTGGGTTTTCCGCTTCCGTTTTTATCTGATATGGCGTCGTACATGCCTGTTCCGCCGGGTCCCCGGATAATTGCGCCTTCAACGCACAATATATCAAGCTTCTCTTCTCCTGAAAGTAAGCGGACATTTAATGCTTGCAGCTCATCATCGCTTTTATGAGACAGACCAGGATGCCACAGCAGTTCGATATTCAGCATATCAAACAGTTGCGCCACATCCGGCGATTCGGCATTGAATAATGACCATGTATCGCCGCCGCACCCGCCGCATTGAAGCCAGTATAGTTTTTTTGGCATTACCCCTCCCCCGACCCCTCCCCTGAAAGGAGAGGGGAGATGACCCTTCCCCCCGATCCCTCCTGAAAGGAGAGGGGGAGTCTTTGCTCCCCCCCTTCCCTTTCAGGGAAGGGGGCCGGGGGGTTAGGTCAGATTATATAATGACGATCTTTTTCACTGTCTTTACGATTTCTTCAGGATCATCCATCACTTTCAGAATTTCCAAATCTTCGGGAGCAATGCGCTTGTCTGCCAGAAGACGGGCTTTTATCCATTCGACAAGTCCTCCCCAGTAATCGGATCCGACCAGAATAATCGGAAACGGCTTGATACGGCGGGTCTGCACCAGCGTTACCGCTTCAAACAGTTCATCCAATGTCCCGAATCCGCCCGGCATGATGATATACGCCATCGCATATTTGATCAGCATGACCTTTCGGATAAAAAAATATTTAAATTCCAATCGGATGTTGGCATACGGATTGGGTTTTTGTTCAAAGGGAAGAACAATGTTCAAGCCCACAGATTTTCCGCCGGCTTCGGCAGCGCCTTTGTTTGCCGCTTCCATAATGCCGCCGCCCGCGCCGGTCATGACCGCAAATCCCTGTTTGACAAACCGCGATGCGATTTCTTCGGCTTTTTTATAGATCGGATCATCCGGTTTGATTCTGGCTGATCCGAAAATACTTACCGCCGGTCCTATTTCATGGAGCGTTTCAATTCCTTCGACAAATTCGCCGATAATCTTGAATAATCGCCATGCCTCGCCTTTTGCAAATGCGTCAATCAAAAACTGCTTTTCCATTACCCCACCCCCAGCCCCTCCCCGAAGGAGAGGGGTGTTTTCAAACCGGCATACAGCCGGAAAATCTCAAACGCCTCAGGCGCGTCCGTTAAAACCGATAGTTACTTTTCCTTCTTCCACAATTATCGGGACCCGCCGCATCCCATCGGAATGTTTAAGCATTTCCTCCAGTTTTGCCGGATCAGAGAGAACATTGACATATTCAAACTCTTTGCCCTTTTTTGCAAAAGCTTCACGAGCCGCGTTGGTAAAGGGTCAGCCATCTTTTCCGAAAATAAAAACTTTGTTTTCCATAATCATCTTCCTTTCTGCTGAACGTCAACGGGATATTCCCGCATAAAGTAAAATATCAGGCATAAAGGGGTTTGTCAAATATCAGGCATCAGGAATTTTTTTCTTCCTTCGCAAATTCTGTATTTCTTCAATATCAAGACCTGTTGCCTGTGCAATCTGATCCGGGGGCAGCACAGCCATTGCCAGCAGCTTTTTTGCAGTCTTTACCGCGTTTTCCTTTCTGCCTTTTTCAAGTCCTCTTTTTTCGCCTTTTTCAAGACCTCTTTTTTCGCCTCTTTTTTCGCCTTCTTCACGTCCTCTTTTTTCAGCATAAAACAGTTCTGAACGCTCAGTTCTGAGTGCATCTTCTCTTATCCGAGCCAAGCGACGGGTTTTCTCATCCGCACTCAATGTTTCCAATATATCGAATGCTTTGTGAATTGCCGGATTTGTGTAAGCTGTTCTCATGGTTTTGTCCTCCTCGTGTGCATGGTTGAAAAAATGCAGCCATTCGCTCAGATCATTGCCATGTTGTTTGTTCTGCATCATATTCTCAAACTTTGCAAGATCGAAAATATGCAGTACCATATCATCCGTGAGCCTGAGTTCCGGATAACGGACATCTCTCATTTCAAAGCGGAAACGGAAATCATCCTGATCGGGAAACAGTTCATAATCAAGAAAGTGAATGCCGATAACCGGCTTCAGTTTCTCATAATCCTCTCCGGAATCAAGCTGTCCCGCATAAATCCTGCTCAGATAATACAATGCCCGTTTTGAGTATGACTCATATCTGCGTACCTGCATTTCGATTTCATAGCTGAACCCCATTTTATCCGTTACCAGAACATCCAGAACAATAAATTTCTGCGTGATTTCTTCCGGCAGAATTATCGGATTCTTAACTTCGACAGAGCGGATCTGCTGCTTTTTCGGCAGTCCGAGAACCGCATTGAGCAGATTTATAAGAATTACAACATTTTCCGCAAACAGCTTTTTAAAAATAAGATCAAGTTTCGGCGTCAGTAAGATGCTCATCTGATCATCACTCCCCCTGCTTTTTCACGCGGTCTTTGCCCAATTCCCCATCAGAAGAAAAGGGAATAACAGACGGTATCCATGCTTCGGATTCAAGGCGCAGCTTTCCGGTAATTTTATATGAAAAGCTATCTTTTGTACTGCTGTGCAACGCGCTTCTCACCATATCCACCACCGATGAATACAGCGTTATCGGCACCTTCTCGCTGCCAAATGCGGGAATTTCCGTTTTTGAATCCAATACGCCGAGTGCCAAGTCTTTTCCGTTGATTTCAAGCCTGCATTCCAGTCCTTTGAGGATTATCGGAGTTTCATTGGTATTGATGATCCGGAGTTCGACATTGAAAATCGTTTCAAACAGCTTTGCTTCCCGGATTTCAACATTGACCAGCGAAATACGGGGCGTTTCAAACGACTTCCCGAAGCCCGCGCATCCGCTCAACATAAACATTGCCAATGCAGCGCATATTCCCCATCGTAATCGCAACATTATCATGCTCCTTTCAGAAATGCTTCTGTGCGGATAACTTTCGCATATACGCCATTTAATGCGGATAAAAACGCATGATGAACATGCTGCGCCGGGATGAGTTTATCTTCAAAAACGAGATTTCGCGTTGCACAGGCATCTGAGAGTAGTGTGCATTGAAATCCGTAATCAAACGCGGCTCTCGTCGTAGCATCTACACACATGTGCGTCATCATGCCCGCAATCACAAGATGTCTGATCTGGTTTTTGCTCAGAAAATCTGATAACAGCGTATCTCTGAAACTGTTCGGATAATTTTTTTCAATGACAGATTCCGCAGGCATGGGGCTGACGTTGGGATGTATCTTTACTCCGTCTGTGTTCGGAAGAAAAAATGTGGAACCGGGACGAACAGAGAGGTGTTGAATATGAACTACCGGCATGTTTTTTTCACGAAAAAAAGAAAGAACCTTCTTTGCATTCAGACTTGCTTCGATACTGCCGTCAAGTTCCATGCTGCCGCCGGGAAAATAATCATTTTGGATGTCAATAAGCATCAGGGCTGTGTTCATTATTGTTATCTGCCTTTTCTT
>DYRC01000157.1 GCA_020718925.1 Desulfonema limicola | reverse complement strand
GCCCTCAGTACCGGATTCTTTTCGCAATAATGTGATGAATTTTGAATCCATTTTCAAGATTTCTCTTATGATTAAACGATTTTGATCCCTGTTGCTAAAATTTCATTAATGAACGGATTCTCATGATAATTCTTAAAATCTTTATCATCAAAAGCAAGCGGTTGGATATCCATGCGATATGGCAGTGCGCTGTCCAACAAAAACGCAATCGCTTCTGTTCTATCCACATCTGAGAAAAACTCTGAAAAAACAGCAATATCAATATCACTATCTTTATTCCAGTTTCCTTTGGCATAAGAACCGAATAAAAATGCTGACACAATATGAATCTTTTTGGATAATCCGTTGATGTAATCATATATGTTTTTTTTTATGTTATCAGGGATTTCAGCCATTTATAAACATCCTCTGTTTGTTTCAAATATTGTTCCGCTTTATCTTTACTGAGTGTCGTGGAAAGCCTGCTTTTGTAATCCGGATAACGATTTTGAATGTAATGAGCTGATAACAGATTTAAAAAACTTGAAATCTCCGCAGATATCTGTATGTCGAACATTTGAAAAATGAATGCCAAATTATGGCTCTTCGGAGGATCGCTATCAAATTTATGAATATATAAAGCTTTTATTATTTTTTCAATAGCTTGTTGACACATAAACACAACATACAAATAACGGGCAGATGACAGCATTGAGGTTGCTGTCTCAAGGTCATAATCTGAAATATCAAGCCAGTATTCGATTTTTTCTTGTTTATTCATTTTCTATCGCCCCGCAAAGTTCTGCTATCGTGCTGTGAATAAACAATTGTTTTACTGAAATATCTCTGCCCAATGCTTCCGACATCTGCATGATGATTTGTACCGCCTTTAAAGAATTGCCGCCCAGATCGAAAAAATTGTCATAAATGCCTATATGCCTTCTTCCCAAAACCTGTTCCCATACTGCAGCGATTTGTTTTTCCATATCATTGCGGGGCATCACATCATCCGCCGATGGTTTTGATCCGACCGACTCAGGATCAGGCAAATTCTTTTTATCCAATTTTCTGTTCGGTGTCAAAGGAATAGTGGCTAACGGAATAATATAAACAGGAATCATATAATCCGGCAAAGACTGTCGCAGATGTGAGCGAAGTTCGGATAAATTTATCGCCTGTTCCGGCGCAATATAAGCGATCAGGTCTTTATTTTTTACAATTACCGCCGCTTCCGATACTGACGGATATTGCAGCAGCAGGCTTTCGATTTCTCCGGGTTCGATGCGATAGCCCCGAATTTTGATCTGCTCATCTTTTCTTCCCAGAAATACGATATTTCCGTCAGCAAGCCATTTGCCCAGATCGCCGCTTCGATACATCCGCTCCCCGGATTTGAACGGATGAGGGATAAATTTTTCGGCGGTCATTTCGGGTTTGTTCAGATAGCCGGCTGCCAATCCCTCTCCGGCTATGCAGATTTCACCGGGAATGCCGATAGGAACGGGGTTGAGGTCATCATTCAGGATAAAAATTTCCGTATTGACAATCGGTTTTCCGATAGGTACAGACGGCGAACACGGCGAATCGGGCGAAACCTTGTAATACGAAGCGCATACCGAAATTTCCGTAGGTCCGTAAGCATTGAAATAGTTTTTGCTGCCGCTGTAAAACAACGCATCTGCGGCAATTGCAGGCTCTCCTGCCGTAATGATTGTTCTGAGCGTTTCCGGTATCTCGCGGTTTAAGGCATTGAGATAGCCCGGCGGCAGCGTGGCAACGCTTACCTTGTGCTTATTCAGATAGGACAGAAATATCTTGGGGTCTTCAATCGTTTCTCTGTCTGCAATCACCAGCCCAGCCCCGCATAACAACGCCATGAAAATTTCAGATACCGAGGCATCAAAGGACAACGAAGCAAATTGCAGCACACGGTCGGATTCTGTTACATTGAAGCCTCTGATCTGATCCGAAATCATATTCACAAAACCGCGATGCCCGATCATCACGCCTTTGGGCTTGCCGGTGGAGCCGGAAGTATAGATGATGTATGCGAGTGGGGAGTGGGAAGTGAGAAGTGAGAAGTGAGAAGTGAGAAGTGGTGTCCCCATATCCCTGATTTTTAAGCATATCTATGTGATTATCAGAGGTTATCAGACACCGGCAGCCGCTATCCTGAATCATATAAGAAATTCGTTCATGAGGATACTGCGGATCAATCGGCAGATACACGCATCCGGCTTTCAAAATTCCCAGCAATGCGATGATCGCTTTCTCGTTTCGTTCACACATCATGCCGACCAGTGATTGCGGGCGGATATGATGCTTCTGCAATCGCATTGCCATAGTTTCGGCAGCTTTATCAAGTTCGCTGTATGTCATCTGCACATTATTATAAATCACTGCGATATGATTCGGCGTTTTGCGAACCTGTTCTTCAAATAACTCAGACAAGGTTTTATCCTGCGGAAACGGCTGACGATGATTGTTGAAATCGGACAACACCATCTGTCTCTCAGCATTGCTTAACATATTCAGCGAACTGAGGGGCTGATTCGGCTCATAAATCAATGATGTTGATAATGCTTCGATATGACTCGCCATACGCTGAATCGTATCTTCCTTGAATAAATCCGTGTTATAGTTGATGCCGATGTCAAGATGTGTTTCTTTTTCAGTAACTTCAAAGCTCAGATCGAATTTGCTGATACCGGCTTCAATAGCAATACCCGAAACCATCAGACCATCCGGCTGCGGCAAAGGCGATTCCTGATTTGCCAACACCAGCATGACATCAAAGAGCGGCGCACGGCTCAGGTCTCTTGACAATTGCAGATCATCCGGCAGCCGATCAAAAGGATATATCTGGTGCTGATAGGCGTCCAGCGTGGTTTGCTTCACTTTTTCCAACACGGAAACAAAGTTGTCTTGGAACCTAACTTCATCGCGTAATGCCAACATATTGACATAAAAGCCGATCTGATGCTCCAAATCCGGATGAATTCTGCCGCTGACCGGAGAACCGATAATGATGTCTTCCTGATTCGTATAGCGATGCAGTAGTATTTTGAGCATTGCCATCAGTATCATAAACAGGCTGGCATTGCGGCTTTTGGCAAGTGTTTTCAAATTATTACCGATATTTTCATTCAGCATAAAATGGAATGTCTTACCGTTGTATGTCTGAACCGGCGGGCGGGGCAGATCAATCGGCAATTGCAGTACGGGAAGTTCACCGGATAATTTGCTTTTCCAATAAGCAACGCTTTCTTTAACCTGATCCGAAGCCAGCAGCGCGTTCTGCCACGCCGCATAATCTTTATATTGAATTTTCAAATTCGGCAATCGCGGTTCATGTCCGGCTGCATAAGCCTGATACAGCATCAGTAAATCTTTGCTCAGAACATCTGAAGACCACGCATCACCGATGATGTGGTGCATGTTGAGCATCAGAATATGCTCATTTTCGGTGATTCTGAGTAATTTCACTCTGAATAACGGTCCTTCGGAAAGATCGAATGGCGTTACAGCTTCATCTACAACTTCCTTATGGTCGTTGCTCGGATCGGTAATTATTTCAAAGATATTGCCGATATTGTCGCAAATATGCTGCTTGGGTTCGCCGTCTATGACCACAAAAACCGTTCTCAATGATTCATGGCGCACGACCAGAGCGTGAACCGCTTTCTGAAATGCGGAAATATCAAGCCCGCCGTTGATGCGATATGCGGAAGGCATGTTATATGCCACAAAGCCGCCTTCCATCTGATCCAAAATCCACAATCTGCGCTGAGAATGAGACAACGCATAATATTCGGCTTGGGGAATGGGCGCGATTTGAATCAGAGTCGAAGAATCTTTTTGTCGTATAATCTCGGATAATCCCGCAATTGTAGGAAATGTGAACATATCGCGCAATCGGATTTCGATTCCCATCTCTTTATGAATTTTGGAAACAATACGGGTGGCTTTCAGGCTATGTCCGCCCAGATCAAAGAAATTATCATCAATGCCGATATGCTGAACTTGCAGGATTTCCTGCCAAATATCTGCCAGTTTCTGTTCAAGTTCATTGCGCGGCGATATATGCTCAGTATCGGGTTTAAGCCCTGTCTGACGGGGATCGGGAAGAGCTTTTTTATCCGTTTTCCCGTTGGGCGTTAAGGGAAGTTTTTCAAGTCTGACAAACCATGTCGGAATCATATATTCCGGCAAAGTTCTGCTCAGAAAATTCCTCAGATCCGCAATGCCCAATTCCTCAGTGCTGATAAAATACGCTGCCAATTCACGCGTAGTTGAATCTTTATCTTTTGCCACGACAACGGCTTCCCGAATCGCGGGATGCTTTTTCAGGCAAGCTTCGATTTCCCCAAGCTCAATCCGATAGCCGCGTATTTTGATCTGATCATCAGTTCTGCCCAGACATTCGATATTGCCGTCAGCAAGCCATCTGCCCGAATCTCCGGTTCGATAAATTCGCTGTCCGGATTTGAACGGATGCGGAATAAAGCGATCCGCCGTCAGATCAGGACGCTGATAATAGCCTCTGGCAAGCCCGTCTCCGCCGATGCAGATTTCACCCACCACCCCGAAAGGAACAAGCTGTCCGTCCTGAGACAATATCAGCACCGATTCGTTCATCAGAGGTTTGCCGATATTCAGAACGCCGTCATTAAGTTTTTTGGCGGTTGACCATATCGTTGCTTCAGTAGGTCCATAGACATTGAATATATCGGTTGTGGCAAACAGGGGCGTTAAGCGTTCAAACAAATCTGCGGGCAGCGGTTCGCCGCCGATGAGCAGCACGCTGAGATTGCCGAGTACGGAGATATTCTGATTTTCCAGAAGCAACTTCAGCCGGGATGGGGTAATCTGCAATGCAGAAACCTGATAAAGTGAGAAATGAGAAATGAGGGATCACGGATTTCGGCGTCCGGTGAAATGACCACCGACATGCCGGTCAGCAGGCTGGTAATCAGTTCCAACACCGAAATATCAAAGGTGATCGTAGTCAATGCCAGCATCCGATCCGAAGGCGCAAATCCGAACACTTCGCTCATGTTGACATTGAAACTGACCACATCCTGATGTGTAAGCATAACGCCTTTGGGCTTTCCGGTAGAGCCGGATGTATAAATGATGTATGCCAGATGATGCGGCAGCATGATCTTTTCAGGATCGGATATGTCTGTCTCTTGAATCGCTCTAATATCGCAGGCAGTTACGGATGCGGGAATATCCGCCAGATATTTTGTTTCAGTTAAAATCGCTTTACACGCGCTGTTTTCGATAATATAATCAATTCTTTCCTGCGGATATTCGGGATCAATGGGAATGTATGCCGCACCGGATTTCAGAATACCCAAAATACCGATAATCAGCCATTCGGAACGATCCGCCATAATGCCCACCGGATCATCGGGCTGAATATGATACGTTTTTCTCAGATGATGAGCAATACGGTTCACCCGTTCATTTAAGACTCTGTAACTGAGCGTCTGATTGCCGGATATAACAGCAATATCATCCGGTTTTTCTTTTACCTGCTTTTCAAACAGATCAATAATGCTTTTGTCGCTGGGATAATCACGATAAGTATCATTCAAACGATCAAGTAAAAATTCTTTTTCTGTATCATCAAGAAATTCAATATCATGAACTGATACGGAATTATTGCTCAGAACCGAATGAACTGCATTGCTGAAATGCCTTCCGAGCGTTTCTATCTGAGACATGGTGAAGGCTTGGGCATTGAATCCGAATCTGACATGAATCTGTTCACCCGGAAACACCGTAATTTCAAGATCATAATTGGTCTGCTCAAATTCATCGGTCTGTCTGATGTCAAATCCGATGGCGTTATCATCAATGCCATTATCAGACGGAAAGCTTTCAAAAACCATGATATGATCTGTCAAGCCCTGCTTTAACGGGCTATTTGCCTGAATATCCGCCAATGAGTAATAATGATGCGATGATGAGGAAAAATTATCCTGCTGCACTTTTTGAACCAGCATATCGAAAGATTGTTCAGGTTCGATCCGAATCCTAAGCGGAATCGTGTTGATAAACAGCCCGACCATGCGCTCAACGCCTTGAATCTGAGGCGGGCGACCGGATACTGTAACCCCGAAAACCGCATCATTCGTATTGTTGTAAAGGCATAAGAGCATTCCCCACAAGGTCTGAAACACAGTATTGAGCGTTACCTGCTGGCGCGAAGCCAAGCCGGATAATTTTGCGCTGGTGTCTTTATCAAACTCAATCGTTGATTTTTTCAGAACATAGCTTGTCGCGCCTTGCTTTTTCGGCAGAGTTGCCAGATGTTCATAACCGCTTAAATAGTTTGCCCAATATGCCAGAGACGCCTGCTTATCCTGACGCTCCAGCCATTGAATATAATCCCGATACCGTGTAAGCGGCGCAAGTACCGGTTGCTTTCCGGCTTTCAGTGCCGCATAAATTTCAAGAAGTTCGCTCTGAATAATCGGCATACACCAGCCGTCCATCAGAATATGATGAAAACTCAGGATGATGTGATAAGACTGCTCGCTCTGTCGCAGTACGCTGACCCGAATCAGCATGTCTTTGCTCAGATCAAATGATTTTTGCCGATCTTTTGCCTTGAATGTTTCGACATAAGCCTGCTGATCATTGATATTACTTATATCTTCCGTATAAAAATCAATCTCCCGATCTTTGAGGACAAACTGAAGCGGACGGGGAACGTTTTTATGAATAAATACGGTTCTCAGGACATCATGCCGACGTACCAGCGCGTTCCAGCTTGACCGGAAAATATCCATATCGAACTGCCCCGAAACTTCGTAGCTCATCTGCTGAAAATATGCGGCAGAATCTTTGTCATACAGGGCATGAAACAATATGCCTTCCTGCATCAGCGAGAGAGTATAAACATCTTGAAGATTTTCTTTTTTAAGCATCGGACAAAAATCACCTTTATTTGTTTATTGTCTGAGATAAGGTTGTCAGGTTTTCTAAAAAACTTTTCGGATTCAGGATATTAATTCTCTGATAATATTTTAAAGACAATAAATCCGGATCTCCTGTAACAATATAATCAGCTTGAGCTTCAAGAGCGCAGGCAAGAAATTTATCATCATCCGGGTCAGATGGTACTCCCCGAACTTCATAATTGCCTGCCGTAACAATTGCGTATCTGTGCAGAGATAGAATCAGACGCCGAATATCCTCTTCGGTAACAGAATATTTGTTACAAATACGGGGATATCTTAGAACCCGCTGAATTTCAGCCATAATTGCTTCGGATGTAACCAGAATGAATTTCTGACGCCGCCAGCTTTCGAGAATTTCAAAAGCTATTCCATAAGATAGAATTGTGCCGCTGACAAAAATATTGGTATCAGGCACAACCATCAGTAATGACATTTCATTTACTTTCCTCTTACAGCCTGAACAGCAGCAGCCACATCACTTTCGACCTGCTCCCAAACCGCATTTCTGTTCCGGCTTCTGATTTCATCATACACGGCAAAGCGTTCATCCCGTTCGCTGATATATCTGCGTAATTCCAGATATTTTTTATATCCGATAACTACGGCAACGGGGCAGTTGTCGGTCTTGATAATAGTTTCCGCATAATCCGCATCTGCCGGGATTTTAAAAAAGCTGATGTCTGTTTCGGATGCGTTGATAATTTGTTCCATAAATTCATTCCTTATTTTCAAACCCTTATCTGATTGATTGATATTTGTCAATTATCAAAAATCTTATCCAAATCATCCGAACTCAATCCCTGATATGTCAGTTCCGATGATGTGTTTTCGCCGCCGGTCTTTGATTTGCAATGGCTGACAACTTCCTTCAATTGAACAACATAATTATCCAAAAGCATCTCCATTGTCTGAGTCTTATACTGACCGGTATTGAAGGTAAGCGATAATTCAATCTGCCCATGTACCACCGCACCGCTGATGTCTATATCGTGGAAGCGCTTTATTGTGGGACCGACCGCATCACCTGTTGATTCATCGCTGATCCGAAACAGGGTTTTTTCAGAAGCATCTTGGAACTGCCCCAGATAATTGAAACTGATCTGCGGTAGAGATATATCCGGCAGCGCATGTTTCACATATTTCAAAATAGCATATCCGATACCGTTTGAGGGAATTTTTTTCAGCAATTCTCTGATATGCCTGATCTGCTCTCCGATGTCAGAATTTTCCGGCAATTCCAAAGTAAGGGGATAAATACTGGTGAACCAGCCCACTGTTCTGCCCACATTCACATCTTCAAACAAGGCTTCCCTTCCGTGTCCTTCCATAATTATTCGGGTTTTATCCGAACCATGCCAATGCTTCAGTGTGCGTGCCAATGCCGTAAGCAGAATATCATTGATTGTCGTGGTATCGGCTGCACTGCCAAGCAATTCCTGAGTATCCGGCAGAGAAAGTTGTCTGGTAATGATACGGCTGTCTTTAATCAGATTACCGGAAGCTTTGAAATCCTGCGGCAGTTTCGGACATGAATCAGATTGTGCCGCAAGCCAATACGTTTTTTCTTCATGCAGCTTTTCACTGTCCGCATACCATCGGATTTTTTCAGCCCAATGTTTGAAAGAATCAGTTTTTTCAGGAAGCCTGACAGCTTGCCCTGATAATGCCTGACGATACCCTGTTTCAATGTCTTCGATAAGAATGCGCCATGACACCGTATCCACCACCAGATGATGTATGATAACCAGAAGGCGGTCGTCATTCGGATGAAATAATACGGCTTTCATCAACGGACCCTTAGCCAAATCCATGCGCCGATGAACTTCGGAAGCATAAGCGTTCATTTCTTCCGGGCTTTTCAAATTCACGCTTTCAAATTCAAACGGATACTCATCAGGCAGAACATTCTCCTGAACGATTCGATCTTCTGATATGCGATAGCGCATTCGCAACGCGTCATGGTGTGTCTGAATTGCCCGAAGTGCCGCTGTCAATGCGTCTTCGTTCAATCGTTCGCGGGACCGCAGCATTACCGCCTGATTATAATAACTATAATTTCCTTCAAATGTCTTGAAAAACCATTCCTGAATCGCTGTCAGAGGCACTTGCCCAGATACCGGACGCTGATCAATGATGCGGCTTAAAGCAGTAATTTTTTCAGCTAATTGTG
>DYRC01000156.1 GCA_020718925.1 Desulfonema limicola | reverse complement strand
AAAAAAATTGCGGACAGGTACTTAGCACTATCTGTTTAGGACTAGCATTTAAGGAAAGATGATTTTCATGGTGAATACTATTTTCCCATCAATCCCATAATTGTCAGCACAATCCCCCCGATCCCGCACAAAATCGCGCCGATTTTCATCCACATCATTGAGGAACCGACATCGCGGAGCAATGCTTCTTTGCTCTTGATGCTGACAATGAATTTGCTTTTTTCTCCGGGAGATACGATACACAATTCCCCGCCTCTGTCGGTCGCTTCGCCGTTCACATAAATATTGCGCCCAATAGGAATGGCATATTCTTCAAAGCTGTATCCTGTGGTGCGGCGGTCTCCGTCGTGCATCATGGGGATTTCGATGCTGAAGCCGCCGAAACTCAGTACCCCGCCTCTTGCCGCAGTTGCCGGTTCAAATTTGGATAACACTTTATCCGCGATAAATTCCGCATCCGCCGGGTCCACCATGATTTTTCCGGTGGCATCCTGAACAAAAAACGGAACATACCGATCATTTGACGCCAGAGTTTCAGAACTGCTTCGGGTGCGGCGCTGCTGATTGCCTTTTTCATCCGTCTGATAATACGTTTCTTCGTATTTGCGTTCAATCCGCATGGAATAATACACGCAGTCAACGCCTGCCAGTTCGGATTTAAGCGGTTCTTCGCAGATAATTTTGCCTTTTATATCAGCAATGTAACTTAAAGAACCGTCTCCTACGCCTTCGGACATGGATGTTCGCAGCGATTCGAGAAATTCAACTGTTGAACCTTTTGCAGATTGAAGAGCTGCCAGTTTTTTCTTGTTGCTGAAAAATCCGACAGTCAGAAAAACTGCAACAACGATCAATATAATCCCATAAATAGCCATAAACCTGCCTCCTTTGGTGTTTTTTATAGCAAGATACCGCAACAGCTTTTATCATTCAATAAAAATCTGCATTTTTGTGCTGATTATCATATTATCTTAGAATCTTTTGACAGAGGCAGAAAATTCGAGTATTATCATGCTTATCATCATCATTTCAAAGAGGAAATCTCAATGGCTGAAGCTTTGGCAAAAAAGCTGTATTACAGCAAAGAAGAATACTTGGAAATGGAAGCCGCCGCCGCTTATAAAAGCGAGTATTATCAGGGCGAAATCTTTGCGATGTCCGGCGGAACTCGTAAGCACAGCCTCTTATGTGTGAATCTGATCCGAAGAATTTCGGAAGAAATTGACAACAGAGACTGCCAATGTTTTGAAAGCAACATGAAACTGGAAATTGCCGAAGCTGATGCGTATGTCTATCCCGATGTGATGGTGGTATGCGGAGATGTGATTCTTGCTGAAAACACAACCGATGCGATTACAAATCCGATACTGGTTATCGAAGTTCTGTCTCCGGGTACGGAATCTTTTGACAGAGGCTTGAAATTTGAATATTATAAAACCGTACCGACTCTGAAAGAATATGTTCTGGTGTCTCAGAGTAAGCCGAAAATTGAGGTGTTTTTCAGAGGGAATGAAAATTTATGGACATACACGGTTGTCGAAGGGCTTGATAAAACTGTTTTTCTTCAATCTTTGGATTATGGAATTGATCTTAAAAAAATTTATCATAAATTATAAGGATAATCTTAATGGCTGAAGCTTTGGCAAAAAAGCTGTATTACAGCAAAGAAGAATACTTGGAAATGGAAGCTGCCGCTGCTTATAAAAGCGAGTATTATCAGGGCGAAATTTTTGCGATGTCCGGCGGAACTCGTAAGCACAGTATTATCTGCATCAACCTGTATCGGACAATTTCGGAGGCAACATACCATAATGATTGCGTTCTTTTTGAAAGTAATATGAAACTGGAAATTGCCGAAGCTGATGCGTATGTTTATCCTGATGTGATGGTGGTCTGCGGAGATGCCGAAGCTGCCGAAAACACACCCGATCCGATTAGTAATCCGATACTGGTTATCGAAGTTCTGTCTCCGGGTACGGAATCTTTTGACAGAGGCTTGAAATTTGAATATTATAAAACCGTACCGACTCTGAAAGAATATGTTCTGGTGTCTCAGAGTAAGCCGAAAATTGAGGTGTTTTTCAGAGGGAATGAGAATTTATGGACATATACGATTGTCGAAGGGCTTGATAAAACTGTTTTTCTTCAATCTTTGGATTATGAAATCGCTCTTAAAGAAATTTATCATAAATTATAAGGATAATCTCAATGTCAGCTTTGTCAGAAATCAACGTAAAAGAAGCGCGGGACCATTTTGGTTCTTTGCTGGATAGAGTTGAACAAGGAGAAGAAATTATTATTATTCGGCGTGGGAAAAAGGTTGCACATCTGATTCCCCCGGTTAAAACTGAACAATTTCTTCCAAGCCTTAAAGAGTTCAGAAAGTCAATCCGAATAAAAGGCAAGCCATTAAGCGAGGTCGTTATTGATCTCAGAAATGAGGAGCGTTATTGATGGTATATTTGGATACCAGTGTGCTAGTTGCTTACTATTGCCAAGAAAAAAACAGTAAAATTATTGATGAAATCATTACGCGGACTCATCAGCCTGCAATCAGTCAATTAACTGACGTGGAATTAGTATCAGCCATTTCAAGAAAAATTCGGGAGAAGAATCTGTCTCAAAACGATGGAAAACGAATTATAGAGCAGTTTCAAAAACATTTAGATAAAGATTTCTATTTTCAGATTCCGATAGAAACACAGCATTATAAACTTGCCAAAAAATGGATTAGCCAATTTTCTACATCGCTGAGGACATTGGATGCCTTACATATTGCGGTTGCTTCGGCTAATCACTTAACAATTCTTACTGCTGACACTCAACTTGTTCGGTCAGCCGAATTTTTTGGGGTGAATGTCAAATTAATTGCCACATAAGAAAGGAGTCATCCTTTGAAAATAAAGGAAAAAAGGTTTAATGCCGCGGGACTTGCGACAATCGTTGTCCTGCGGCCCATGCTCATAGCGGTTTTGCCCCATGTGTAAGCAATTTTTCACTTTGAACTTTTCACTTTACACTGATTTTAAAGGAGCAAAACCATGAGCGACAGAGTTTATATTTTCGATACCACCTTAAGAGACGGCGAACAGTCACCGGGTGCAAGCATGAACACGGCTGAAAAGCTGCGTTTGGCAACACAGTTGGAAAAATTAGGCGTGGATATTCTGGAAGCAGGATTTCCGGCAGCATCCGAAGGCGATTTTGAAGCAGTATCGGAAATTGCAAAGAAATTGAAAACCACTGTGGTTGCCGGATTGGCACGCGCAAACAAAGGTGATATTGATAAAGCCTGGGGCGCAGTTCAACATGCGGTAAAACCCCGAATACACACGTTTATTGCCACATCCGACATTCATCTGAAATACAAGCTGAAAATGAATCGGGATGAGGTGGTCAAAGCGGCGGTGGAAGCCGTCAGATATGCCAAAGGCTTCACGGATAACGTGGAATTTTCAGCAGAAGACGGCTCCCGAAGCGACAGAGATTTTCTGTGCAAGATTTTCGGCGCGGCAATCGAAGCAGGCGCGATTGTCCTCAATCTGCCGGATACCGTAGGCTATGCCATTCCGAGCGAATTTGCCGAAATGGTCAGATATGTCATCGAACATACGCCGAATATGCACAAAGCGATTCTGAGCGTCCATTGCCACAATGATCTGGGGCTGGCAACGGCAAATACGCTGGCTGCGATTCATGCAGGCGCGAGACAGGCTGAAGTAACGATTAACGGCATCGGTGAGCGGGCGGGAAATACTTCGCTGGAAGAAGTGGTGATGGCGCTGCATACCCGGCAGAATTATATTCCGTTCAGCACCGGCATCAGAACGGAATTTATTTATCCGACCAGTAGGCAAGTCAGCAGAATCACGGGAATTGTTGTTCAGCCGAACAAAGCCATTGTGGGAGCCAATGCGTTTGCCCATGAAGCGGGCATTCATCAGGACGGCGTGTTGAAAAATCCCATGACGTATGAAATTATGAAGCCTGAAACCATCGGATTGTCTGCAAACAAACTGGTTCTGGGCAAGCATTCAGGGCGGCATGCGTTAAGAGACCGCCTCAAAGACATGGGCTATGATTTGTCAGATGAAGAACTGAAGCTGGTTTTTGACAAATTCAAAGAACTGGCGGACAAGAAAAAGCATGTCATGGACGAAGATTTGGAAGCCATTGTGGCAGAAGGTATTCTTCGCAGTGCAGAGGTTTTCAGATTGGAATATCTGCATGTATCTTCCGGCACTTCGGTTATGCCGATGGCAAGCGTGGAGTTGTCCATCAATGGCAGAAAGGTCAGAGGCGCGGAATGGGGCAACGGACCCATTGATGCTGCGTATAATGCCATTGCCAAACTGGTCGGCACAACATCGGAACTGATGCGTTTTGCTATCAGCGCCATTACCGGCGGTACGGATGCTTTGGGCGAAGTAACGGTACGGCTGAAAGAAAACGGACTGACGGCTCTGGGCAAAGGCTCTGATGCCGACATCATTACTGCCAGCGCGAAAGCTTATATCAACGGTCTGAATCGGCTGGAATATCTGAAAGAACATCCGGTTACAGCAACGCCTCAGATGGTGTAAAGAGTTTGATTGACGGGCGCATCTTCGGGTGCGCCTGTTTTTTTGTTTTCATTCTCAATTTCAGAAACCGAATCCCCATATTGACAGATTGCGGACATTTGAGTATTGTTACCCTGACTTTTGCGGAAAGGATAAGGCTATGAATACAAAACATGCGTCAGGATCGCTTACTACGCCTCAGATTGTCATTATTGCAATCATCGTTGTCATTGCCATTATTGTTACGGTATGGACAATGGCGGATAAGAAAAAAGCCGATGAACAAGCGGCGCTGTCTCCCCCTCAGAAACCGCCGGTTATCAACACACCTGTGCCGCAGGAAACGCCAGCCGCGCAGCCGGAAGCAAAGTCTGTTGCGGATTATGACAGGCTTAAAGAGCCGGATTACAAAGAACTGACCCGGCAGCGCAAAGCAGAATACGGGCTTGACAAGGGCGTGGATATGATTGTCAAAGCCAATGAATCTGTCAAAATCGGGGATAAAACTATCGCCATGCAGGAGATTCTGGAAAAAATCCGCATTAAAAAAGGGGATGTGGTTGAAAAAAGCCTCAGCGCAGGGTTCAGTCCGGCAAATCCCGAACAGGAGCGCAGGCAACTGATAGAAGAATTGGACAAGACCGAAAAACGCTTTGATAAGCTTCAGAAAAATATCGAATCTCCGGATTCGGTCAAAAATGACGCAGCATATCGTGATGATGTCCGGGAACATAAAGCCGTAGAAAAAACCGTTGCAGATTACAGCGCATATAAAGATGCGGGAAAAGACATTGAAGCATATAAAGCTCTGTCCGGCAAAGATGAACAGGCAGTCAAGGCGCAGTTAAATGACGATACTGCCAAACTCAGCGTTGAAAAAGACAGACTTGAAAAAGAGTTGGAGCAACGCCTTAGTTCAAAAAAATCCCAGCCGCTGTCTGAGCGGATCAAAGGGGCTGAAAAGCGATTTGAAGAATTGCAGAAGCAATTAAGCGATCCGAATGCGTATCAGAGTCCTGAAAAAGATCGGCAGGAATACTCCGAACTTGCAACATCAATCCGGATTGCTGAAGAATACCGTCAGACTATAAAAAAACTTAATGAAAAGAAAGAACTTTTAAGCGAAGATGGGAAAATCAGCGAGGCGATTCAGACAAAAATCCGAAACCTTGAGTTGTGGAAAAACAGTCTTGAAAATGATCTCAGGGTACAGATCATGCCGCAAAAAGATATTCAGGTTTATGGCATTTATGCGGTTTTGCCTAAAGATAATGTATGGAATATTCATTTCAATTTTCTCAAGGATTATTTTAACAACAGAGGCATCAGGCTTTCTCCCAAAGCAGACAAACCTATCGGAAAGAAAAGCTCCGGCGTCGGCAAGATTCTGAAATTTGCGGAAAATATGGTCTATATTTATAATATCAGAGAAGATCGGGTAGAGATGAACCTGCATCAGATTCATCCGTTGAGCAAAATCGTGGTGTTTAATCTGGGGCAGGTGTTTTCGGTTCTCAGTCAGATTGACTATAGGAATATCAATCAGATTGAGTATGACGGAGAAACCCTGTGGATACCGGCAGTTCAGTGAATTTTTGCCTATGGCTTGCTTTTTGCATTATGCGATAAGAGTGATTAACTTTTTCAGGTTTCAAAAGGAGAAAACCATGAAAATATTCATTATCGCTTCGATCTGTGCAATGGCAGCATTGCTGTGCGGCAATCCCGCGTTTTCTGCCGGACTTCCCCCTACCGGACAAACAAAATGCTATAACAATACAGCAGCAATTGACTGTCCGACATCGGGGCAGGAATTTTACGGTCAGGATGCTAACTATGCAAAAACCAGCACGACTCCCCGTTTTGAAGTTATTGCCAATGGTTTGGCAGTTAAAGATAATCTTACTAAGCTGACTTGGGAAATAAAGACATCTGAGAATTTGGCAGGCACATATTCAATATCAGCAGGTACAGCACAGGCGTATGTTGACGGATTGGCAAACTATGCCGAAATTCCCGTGTGGCGGCTTCCGACTGTTGATGAACTATCTTCTATCGTGAATTTGGGAGCAAACACCCCTGCCATACATAGCGAATTTGCACCCGTTAATACCAATTACAGTTATTGGACAGGCACCACGTATAAGGGTGAATACGGCGACACTTCGGCGTGGACGGTTAATTTCAATATAGGAGAAGTCGGTTACAATAATAAAACCGGCGCGATTTATGTCCTTGCGGTCAGCGGCATTCCGACTAAGGAACCGGAAGAGCGGTTCACATCTGATAATTCCGGTACGGTTACAGATAATAAGACCGGTCTGATTTGGCAAAAAACACCTTCTGCTACAAAGATGACGTGGAAAGATGCTCTGGCGTATTGCGAGAGCCTTACGCCCGGCGGGTGGCGGCTGCCGAATCGGGAAGAACTTCGTTCAATTCTGTCTTATGACAAATTTCCGGCAATTGATATAAAGCTTTTCAATGCTGTGTCGGGAAAATATTGGTCTTCCACGACCAATAATAAAACGCCCACCCAAGCGTGGAATGTAGATTTCACCGGCAATTTTTATACAGACGGCATTGTCAGCGCATCCGGTAAAACAACGCTGTATTATGTGTGGGCAGTCAGAGATGCACCGCTCGATCCGCCTGCCTATTCTCGCGGAGATATTAACCATGACACAAAAGTTGATCTTGCGGATGCGATTGACGGGCTGAGAATTCTTGACGGAATTTCTGCTACGGTTTATACAGATACCGAAGTCAACGGCGATGGCAAAATCGGTTATGAAGAAGTTATTTACGCGCTTCAGGTTACTGCCGGACTCAGAACTCAGTAATTCAATTTTTTGATAGCAAAGGAGCAAAATGATACAACGTTACACCCGGAAGGTCATGGGAGACCTTTGGACAGATGAAAACAAATATGCAGCATGGCTCAAGGTAGAAATTCTTGCCTGTGAAGCGATGGCAGAGCTTGGCATCATTCCCAAAGAAGCGGCGAAAAATATCCGAAAAAACGCCGCTTTTTCCGTTGAAAGAATAGAGCAGATCGAAGCAGAAACCAGACATGACGTGATTGCGTTTCTCACCTGTGTGGCAGAGCATGTCGGCGCGGATGCCCGCTACATTCATCGGGGCTTGACCTCTTCGGATGTGCTGGATACGAGCATGGCGTATCTGATGCGTCAAGCCGGAAAAATAATTCTCGAAGACTGCGACCGGCTCATGGCTGCCATCAGAAAGCGGGCGTTTGAACATAAAGACACGCCGATGATCGGACGTTCGCATGGCATTCATGCGGAGCCGATTACTTTCGGGTTGAAGCTTGCGGTTTGGTATGATGAAATGAAACGCAACCGCAGACGCTTTGAAAATGCGCTTGAGACCATCAGCTATGGCAAAATTTCCGGCGCGGTCGGCACATTTGCCAATATTCCGCCTGAAATTGAGGCATACATCTGCAAACAGCTTGAACTCAAGCCCGCGCCTGCTTCTACGCAGATTATCCAAAGAGACCGATATGCCGAGTATTTTTCAGCATTGGCAATCATGGCATCATCTGTTGAAAAAATGGCGTTGGAAATTCGGCACTTGCAGCGCACCGAAGTTTTGGAAGCTGAAGAATATTTTTCCAAAGGGCAGAAAGGCTCTTCTGCTATGCCGCATAAGCGCAATCCGATTGGCTCTGAGAATTTATGCGGACTTGCCCGGCTGGTGCGTTCCAATGCAATGGCTGCGATGGAAAATGTCGCGTTGTGGCATGAGCGGGACATCAGCCATTCATCTGTGGAGCGCGTGATTGCGCCGGATAGCACGATTCTGATGGATTACATGCTCAATCGCTTAACCGGCTTGATTGAAAAACTGATGGTTTATCCTGAGCGCATGAAGGAAAACTTGAATCTGCTCAAGGGCTTGATTTTTTCTCAGCAGATTCTGCTGGCGTTGGCAGACGCCGGAGTCAGCCGCGAGGATGCGTATCGGATGGTGCAGACTCAGGCAATGCGGGTTTGGCAGGAGCGAGCGGAGTTTAAAATGCTGATTCTCAAAGATGACGATATCTGCCGGCATCTGGGGCGGGAAAAAATTGAAGAAATATTTGACCTGAGCTATCATTTGAAGTATATCGGCAATATTTTTGAGCGTGTATTCAACCCTCCCCAGCCCTCCCCGAAACGGAGAGGGAGATAGACAGGGAGTAAGTTAAACAACAAGGAGGATTTTTCGATTTGATTAATATTGCGTATGCAATGGGTGGTCCGGGCGGCGGCGCGGAGCAGGGCGGCGGTTTTGCCAGCCTGATTCCGTTGATTATCATGTTTGCCATTTTTTATTTCCTGCTGATCCGACCCCAGCAGAAAAAAGCCAAAGAACATCGGGATCTGCTGAATAACTTGAAAAAAGGCGACCGCATTCTCACTAACGGCGGATTTCATGCCCGCATTATTTCATTGGATGAGAATACGATGACCGTAGAGCTTGCGGATAAAGTGCAGGTGAAGATGAGCCGGGGATATGTGGCAGGCTTGCTTACGGCACATGGCGATGTCAAGTTGGAGTCAAAATGACAGCCATATCATAAGCACCCCTCCCCCG
>DYRC01000155.1 GCA_020718925.1 Desulfonema limicola | reverse complement strand
TATAAGATTGTCCTACGGTTTTGCCCGTGCCGGACAACGGTCCGGCAAAGGCGATATGTATGGCGTCATCTCTGTCTTCGGCATAACCCCGCTCTTCAGATATGACAGATAACAGCCCGAATATCAGAAAAAGACTCAGTATTCTGCGAAGCAATCGTCCGAAAAAAAGATTCATACTTAATTTTATTTAAAAAAACCATATATATAGGTTACAGCGACAAACATTACGCAGGCGCACAAAATCATTTTGATGGCTTTTGCCGGGACAAATTTTTGAAACCTTGCGCCCATATACATGCCCATAAATCCGCCGATCCCGAAAAGAAATCCCAAGAGCCAATCCGGCGCAACAGATTTTCCCACATTGAACCAAGCCAAAGCTTGATAAAAAACTACTCCGGCAACAGAAGTTACAAGTGTTCCCATCAACGCAGCACCTGCGACCGCATAAACCGGCAGCCTGAAAATAGCGACAAAAAACGGCGCGATAATGGATCCGCCGCCGATGCCGTATATTCCGCCCACAATGCCGACGACAAAACATAGCCAGAACGCATTGATCGGCGAAAAAGAGAATGTTTCTCCTTGAAAGCCGAATTCGATTTTTCGCATTGAAAAATTGCTGACAGTAACATCAAAACCGCTTTCGGGCTGCTTGGCTTTTGCGGCTTGTTTTTTCAGAACATCCTGAAGCAGACGGATTCCCAGATACAGCAGCACCAATCCGGCAAAAAATTTGAAATTCTTCGCATCCGGCAGATATTTGATGCGTATCCATGCGCCGATAAACACGCCCGGCAAGGTGCCGATAATTGTTGCCCAAGCCAGGGGCCAGACCATGCGTTTTTCTTTCATGTAGCGATAGACGCCGCTGGGAATTGCAACAATATTATAGAGTTGATTGGTTGCGCTGACCGAAGGCGTCGTATATCCTAAAACGCTCATCTGAAACGGCAGAAGAATAAATGCGCCGGATACGCCGCCCATTGAGGTAAAAAAAGACACGATAAATGAAAATAACGGCGGGATGAGAATGTTGACTCTGATTTCTGCTACCGGAAAGAAATACGTTAAAAAATCCATAGTTTGTTTCCCTTATTTAAAATACGAAAAAACAAAATTTGCACTTATACCGTGAACGTGATAAAGAAAGAATCAAATAAAAAAGGAGCAAGCATTGTTCCTGCTTCTCCTTGTGTTTGTATGTGATGGCGCGCCTGAAGGGATTTGAACCCCTGACCCACGGATTAGAAGTCCGTTGCTCTATCCAACTGAGCTACAGGCGCATGAAGATTGTTGTATATCACATATTTCAGGCTTTTGTCTATAAAAATTAAACAAAATAATTTCAAGGTGTTGTCATGAAAGACAATGCGCCGTATATGGAAAACGGATTGGAAGAAAGCAGTGAACCTGATATGCCGATTTCAGAAAAGGCTCTGGTAAAATTTGATCCGCTTCAGCGTTATCTCTCTGAAGTGAGCCGATATAAGCTTTTAAATCGGGAAAGAGAACGCGAAATTGCCGTCAAAGTGCATGAAAACGGTGATACGGATGCCGCGTATGAACTGGTAACATCCAATCTGAGACTGGTCGTCAAGATAGCATTGGAGTTTCAACGGGTTTGGATGCAGAATCTTCTGGATCTGATTCAGGAGGGAAATATCGGTCTGATGCAGGCCGTTAAAAAATTCGATCCGTATAAAAACGTCAAATTCTCGTATTATGCCTCATTCTGGATCAAGGCTTATATCCTGAAGTTTATTATGGATAATTGGCGATTAGTCAAGATCGGCACCACGCAGAGCCAGCGCAAACTCTTTTTCAAGCTTAAAAAAGAAAAGCAGAAACTCATTGAACTGGGTTTTGATCCCAAGCCCAAATTGCTGTCTGAGCGGCTGGGGGTGACCGAAAAAGAAGTGGTGGACATGGATCAGCGTCTTGATAACTGGGATGTATCTTTAGACGCGCCACTCAAGGAAGATTCTGACACAGAACGCATTGATTTTATCAGCCCTATGGTAGAATCCGCCGAAGATAAAATGGCGCAGAAAGAAATGAACGCGCTTCTTCACGGCAAGATCGAAGAGTTCAGAAAAAAGCTGTCTTCCAGAGAAATCGAAATTTTTGATCAGCGGATATTTTCAGATACTCCCGCAACCTTGCAGGAAATCGGAGATCGTTACGGTATTTCCAGAGAACGGGTGCGGCAGGTCGAAAAAAATATTGTCAAAAAGATGAGAGATTTTTTCAAGCGGGAGATGTCGGATTTTGATTCATACACGGAAAGCGAGATGATGGAATGACAGGAATACAGATGCGGATAAAAATACATCCCATAACGCTTATTGCCGTGATTATTGTACTTTTCATATCTTCGTGCATGTCTGCCAAAAAAGGAGCGGAAGGCGCTGGTTCATCTTCGCAAACAGAGATTACTCAGGATGCTTTCGGGGATATGGTGGAATTGTCCGATGCTGAAGAGACCATCCCCGAACCTAACGGCTATTTCTATTATATCGAATCTCTGATGCTGAAAAAAAGGGGACATGCGGATAAATCTGTTCAGTATCTCAGGGAAGCCTTGCAGCGCGATCCGGAGTCTTCGTATCTTCAGAAAGAGCTGGCGAATCTTTATCTGCGGACAGACGATCCCAAAAGCGCGTTGAGCCTTGTTGAAAATGTCTTGAAAAAAGAGCCGGAAAATCTCGAAACCCTGATTCTTTACGGGCGGCTCAAGCACGCGCTCAAAGATATGGAAGCCGCGAAAAAGATATATGAAAGAATTTTGGATAAAGACCCGTCTCAGAAGGATATTTATATGTTTCTGGGCAATATTTATCTGGATGAAAATGATGCGGATAATGCCTCCCGGATATATCGCCGGATGATAGACCGATTTCCCGACGCTTATGTGGCGTATTTTTATCTCGGAAAAATTTACATGATTCAGGGACGGTTGAGCGAGGCGGAAAAAGCCTTTAAAAAAACGCTCGAACTTGAGCCGGATTTGGAAGAACCCCGATTTGAATTGGCTCTCCTTTATGAACGTCAGGGAAAATCTGAAAAAGTCATCCGATTCTATAAAGAAATTCTGAGTACCGAACCGGATAATATCCGGGCAAATATCGGATTAGGGCTGTATTATCATAAAAAAGGGCGTCTGAAAGAGTCCGAAGCTATTTTCAGACAATTAGGAATCCGAAGCCGCTCCGAATCTGACATTATGCGACTGGTGGCGCAGCAGTATATTGAGCAGAAAGACTTTAAAAACGCGGTTGTCCTTTTGGAAGGAATGCTCAAAGGCGCGCCGGATAGCCCTGAATTGCATTATATTATCGGGGTCGCGTATGAGGGATTGAACAATGTTGAAAAAACCATCTCTCATCTCAAAAAAGTTACGCCGGATTCCCGCTTCTTTCAAAATGCTGCCGCCCACATTTCTTTTTTATATCAGCAGCAGGGAGATATTGAAAAAGGCATCCGGTTTTTAACCGACATCATTAAAAAAGTGCCGAATAATCCTGATTTTATGATTTATCTGGCATCGTTTTATGAAGACATTGAGGAATTTGAAAAAGCGGAAAATATTCTGCTTGAAGGACTTGACGCTCTGCCGGAAAATACCCGATTGTATTTCCGCCTGGGCGTGGTGTATGACAAATGGGGCAGAAAGCGCGATTCCATTGAAATTATGAGAAAAGTCATTGCGCTTGATCCCAAAGATGCCAATGCGCTGAACTATCTCGGATATACCTACGCGGATTTGGGAGAAAATCTGGACGAAGCCGAACAACTGATTCGGGATGCGCTGAAATACAAACCTGACGACGGCTATATCATGGATAGTCTGGGCTGGGTCTATTATAAAAAAGGGCTTTATGACAAAGCTCTGGAAACTCTTGAAAAATCTGTCAAACTGGTGGCGGATGATCCGACAATTTTCGAGCATATCGGAGATGTGTATCTGATGGTCGGGGAAAAGAAAAAAGCCCTTGAATTTTTTGAGCGATCTTTGCTCAAGCGGCAAAAAGGGGATAATTCCGAGTTGGAGGAAAAAATCAGGCAGCTCCGGCGGGAAGGGGTCAGACCATGAGAGCGGCGGTTATTGTGATCGCATTATCAATATTATTATCAGCTTGTGCCACGCTGCCCAAACCTGAGCAGATAGCCGAAGCTGAAGCCATGCTGGCAAAATTGCAGGCAAAAAATCAGGGATTGAAAAGTTTCAAAGGCATCGGAACCATCCGATTGAAAGATAAAGACATCACCCAGTCTTCGCGCGTGGCATGGCTTGGCACTGAGGACGGCTTTTTGAGAATCGGGCTTCTGACAATCGCGGGACAGCCTGCGGCAAGCATTGCGTATAACGGCGAGAATCTGTATTTTTTTTCACATCTTGAGGGACAGTTTTATAAACAGAAAACGCCTGACCCTGATCTTGAAAAACTTCTGTCTGTTCCGTTGAAAGCTTCTGAAATTATTGCACTGCTGATGGGGCGGGTCCCGGTAGTTAAGCATCGTGCGGCGGTAATTGAAAGAAATGATAGCGGACAAGGCTGGGTATTGGCATTGAAAAACAGTTGGGGAAAAGCGGTTGAGAAGATATATCTTGACGATAACCGGAATGACATTAAAAAGGTTGAAATTTTTGACGGCTCTCTGATGTATCGCGCCGTACCTGCGGATATGAAATCAGCAGATAAATATCTGATTCCTTTCAGGTTGACCGTTTCAGGCAAAAAAGCGGAATTTTCTCTTTCTGTTGACAGATATTGGATAAATACCTCTCTTTCACCCGATATGTTTGTGCTGATACAGCCTGAATAAGCGGACGCTAAATTTTTCCAAGAAAAACTCGGTATTTCAAATAAAATCAGGTATTTTTAAGCAATCGCCGGAGATGCGCCCGAACATCCGTAAAATTCGGGAAAGCCCTTTCAATTTAACGCCGTGTTTGCTGCCCGGATTCCCTGCTCTTCAGGCACTTTGAGAAAACCGATCAGCAGGGGATTGCTGCACGGAAATCCATATACAGACGCATCCCAATTGATACCGCAGAATACAACCGGAATTTTGCTATCTTTTGATAGCGAATCAGTATCAGAAATTAAAAGACATTTTTGCAGCAAACAGATACCAGCTTTTTTCATAACCATCCGGGTTTTCCTGTTTGAGCAGTTGCGTTGCGCCGTCTATGACATGCCCCTCCAGCTTGAATGTCCATGATTTATCAATGTCAAACCGGGCAGACAGCGCAAAATCCTTTTGCCATGCCAGATAATCCGCCATTCGGATCATTTTGAAATTTTCGCCGCCCTTATCATCCTCATTGTAATAAATTTCGGAATAATAAGCTCCCATCTCGAACCAATCCGTAAAGCGGTAGCTGATACTGAGATAGTACGCTTCCGGGCGGACAACATGCGGAGGAGCAGGCATACCGATAACTTCGGAATCTTTTTTATGCTTCATATATTCGGCAGCAATGACCAAATCTTTCCATGAATACTCGGCAGAAAGAACATAGCTGTAATATTCGGTAATATCATTGAGCATTGCTGTCTGGGATTTTGTCAGGAGATTGAAGCGGATATCTGTGGATTTGCTGGCGGTAAAACCGAATCGCAGACCGTTAAGCGGTGTATTCCACTGAAATTTCCCATTGTAAAAAGTTCCTGAATCAATACTGCTGACAGTCCAAGTTCCCGTTGATTGACTCCACTTGGCAACCGCGCTGTCGTTTCCGATATTCTTGCCTCCGATCATCAGCATGTAAGACAAACTTCCGGCTATATTCATCGGAATTTCACCATATACCGAAGCACCCTGAATCCGGCTGATAAAATCTCTGCCCACAAGGTCTCTGCCGCTTTCCGCATAAACGCTCTGAGGCAGCAGCACACTGGTACGAAGCATATCCAAATCTCTGACTTCATTGTAAAAGCCATGCGCCTGTCTTATAACGCCTACCCGGATGCCGAGCCAGTCTTTCCAGCGATAATCTCCGTAAGCCCAGTCAATCTCAACTTCGTTGTTCCCTATCTCTCCCAAATCCCGCGAAAAAAATTGAATACCGAGCCGGAGATTTTCCGTCAGTTCTTTGCTGAAGTTGATGCCCAATTCGTTAAACTGAAACGAGCCATCGCCCGATTTTCCCAGATAATTGTTTTTATCGCTCAGTAAATATCCCTGAGAAATAAATCCGTGAATATCTATTCCGCCAGATTCAACTGCACTGACGATTCTTGCCCCGGATACAATCAGGATTACGAATACCCATGCTGATACTTTTTTCATCTGAAACATCCCCCCCTTTTGTGAATTAAAAATTAAATGTTACTTTTGCGGCAAACAGATACCAATTTTTTCCAACATCATCCGGGTTTTCCTGTCTGAGCAGTTGACCTACCCCGTCTATGACATGTCCTTCCAATTTGATGCTCCAGTTTTCATTGACATTGAATCGGGTTGAAAGCGCAAAATCTTTCTGCCATGCCCGATAATCCTGCAATCCCCGTTGTTTAAAAGCATCGCCGTCTTTGTCGTCTTTGTCATAATAAAACACCGAATAATATGCGCCTGCTTCAAACCAATCCGTGAACCGATACGCCGCACTTGCGTAACATCCGAAGGGATGAATACGATTCACTTCGGTATCACTTTTCGACATGCTGTGTTCGGCTGCCAGCGTTAAGTCCTTCAATATATATTCGATTGAAAGGGCATAGGTATAGTATTCAGTTACATCTATTACCGAATTTGTCCCGACCGGAAGTTTCCCCAGCGGAATTTTTGTTCTGACATCTATCTGAATGTCTGTGGCTTTCGTACCGCTTGCGCCGATGCGTAATCCCCTGACCGGAGTGTGCCATTCCAGTTTACCGTTATAAAAAATCCCCTCATTAAAATCTGTAACCGTATAAATACCGGGCGATTCCACCCATTTTGCAACAATCCCGCTTTCATCAATATTTTTGCTTCCCATCAGAAACATATAGGAAAGACTTCCGGCAGACTGCATCGGAATTTCACCATATATCGAAGCGCCCTGAATCCGGCTCATGTAATCCCTGTTGCTTTCATCATAAACGCCCGGCGGAAGCAGTATGGCGGTTCTGAGCATGTCCAAATCCCGCGTCTGATTGTATAATCCCTGCGCCTGCCGGATAATTCCCGCACGAAACCCGATCCGGTCTTTCCAGTGATAATCTCCGTAAGCCCAGTCAATGATGACTTTATTATTTTCAAACTGCCCAAAATCACGCGAAAAAATCTGAATACCGAGTCGGAGATTTTCCGTCATTTCCCGGCTGAAATTGATTCCCATCTCATTGAATTGAAAAGAACCGTCTTCGGAATTTGCCAGATAATTATTTTTATCACTCAGCAAATATCCCTGAGAAATAAATCCGTGAATATCTATGCCGCTCAATTCAATAGCACTGCCGGTTTTCCCCCCGAATAAAATCAGGATCACAAATATCAACGCTGATATTTTTTTCATCCGAATCTTCCCCCTTTTAAGAAGTACAGATTAAAAATTAAATGTTACCTTTGCCGCCAGCAGATACCAGTTTTTTTCAAAACCATTCGGATTCTCCTGAATAAACAGATCGCCTACGCCGTTCATCAGATGTCCTTCGATTTTGAACAGCCAATATTGATTAAAATCAAACCGTACGGTTACAGAGAAATCTTTCTGCCATGCTCTGAAATCGGGCTGCCCTTTAGCCTTGAAACGCTCGCCGTCTTTATCGTCTTTATCGGGGTAGGCAATAGAATAATAACTTCCTATTTCAAAAAAATCCGTAAAGCGATATGCGGCGCTCAGGTAATACGATTCGGATTTCCACGAAATTTCAGGGGAGAGAAGATATACATAATAGGAATTTTCACGATAACGATATCCGGCGGCAAGCGTCAGTTTTTGCTGTATATATTCCGCAGATAAAACGGTCGCCAAATTTTCAAGATCAATCTGCCATGCAAGTCCGGCAGGAATGAATCTATTCAATTGAACAAGATTTTTTATGGTCGCATGAAACGCATTCTGTTTATAAGTGGTAATCCCGAATCGGAATCCTTTGAACGGGCTGCGCCATTGGAGACTGCCGCTATACTGAATGCCGTTGTCAAAATCCGTAACTTCAAGGGGAAAAGAAGAGCCATCCTGAATATTCTGTATCAGACCGCTGTTATCAGGATTCGGGACATAAGTTCCTATCAGCGCACGATAAGACAGACTGCCGGAAGATTTCAGATCAATTTCGCCGTAAGCACCGATTCCCCATAAGCGGGTATAATAATCTCGTGTTATTTCATTATATACACTTTGCGGCAGCAATATCCATGTTCTGAGCATATCAATATCACGCGTTTCATTATGAAACCCATGTGGCATTTTCATCAGCCCTGCCCTGAATCCGAGCCAGTCCTGCCAATGATAATCTCCGAAAGCCCAGTCAACTTCAACAGCGTTGTTTCCGGTTTCTCCCAAATCACGCGAAAAAAACTGCATACCGATACGGAGATTTTCCGTCATATCTTTGCTGAAATTGATTCCCAGCTCATTAAATTGGAATGAACCTTTTTCGGAGTTCGCCAGATAATTGTTCTTATCACTGAACAAATATCCCTGAGAAATAAATCCGTGAATGTCAATTCCTTCTATTTCCACAGCATGAACCTGCACTGCCGCCGCACACAGTATGAACACAACGATGATGAATAATTTGCTTTTCATTGAATTTCCTCCTATTCTCTGACGATAAGTGTTTTTACACGATCAGATGCGACATGAGATGGGACATATCCGATAGCCCCGGATGTTTCAGACACATATTTAAGCAATTCCTCCGGAGTATCAAACGCTTTGGGTAATCTGCCTTCGCCGGTGAAAACCATTTTTTTCCAATACATGATAAATTGAGACTCTGTTTTATCCACATATCGGCTCAGAAAATTTACATGCGCTTCTCCGCCTTTCAGAATCACAAAGGTAATCTTCTGTTCATCAGACCAGCGGGTTTTTTTACCCAAAAAAATGTCCTCCAGCTCTTTTTTGCTCAATCCGCTATCCGGTATGTTTTTATTACAGATAATGATGGAGTCTTCCGCCAACGCCGCAGAATAGGGCAGGAAAAATATTCCCCCGAACACAGCGGCTATAAATACAAACAGACACAGGCACTTAAAACTTTTCATACTTTTTTCTCTCCTTGTTGA
>DYRC01000154.1 GCA_020718925.1 Desulfonema limicola | reverse complement strand
TTTTTTTTGCCGCACCTAACCCCCCGCCCCCCTTCCCTGTAAGGGAAGGGGGAGACATCATCAGCGCTCCCCTCTCCTTTCAGGGGAGGGGTCGGGGGAGGGGTCAGGGGAGGGTCAGGGGAGGGTCCGGGGGAGGGTGTTTTATCATTTTTTTTCCAAGCTGAACACATTTTTCAGATATTCCAGATACCCCGGATCCGGACACATCTGCTTTCCGGGCGTATCTGAAATTTTGGCAACCGGCGATCCCTGACACCGTGTCATTTTAATCACAATCTGAATGGCTTTGTCTGAAAAGTCATTGGTCAGATTTGTTCCGATGCCAAATGACGTCCGGATTCGTCCCCTGAAATATCGGGCAATCTCCAACGCTTTTATAAATGAAAGTCCGTCGCTGAACACCGCTGTTTTTGCGCGGGCATCCACCTTGTTTTTTTCATAATGGGCTATCAGCCTGTCGCCCCACTCAAACGGATCACCGGAATCATGGCGGCATCCATCAAAGAGCTTGGAAAAATACATATCAAAATCTGCCAAAAACGCATCAAAGCCCACCACGTCAGATAAGGCAATACCCAAATCTCCCCGATATTCCTGCGCCCAATGCTCAAGCGCAAATCTCTGACTGTTGGAGAGCCGGGGACCCAACGCCTGCGCTGCCATCAGCCATTCATGCGCCATTGTGCCGATAGCGGTGATGCCGTATTTTTTCGCCAGAAATGCATTGCTGGTTCCCCTGAAATTATCCGGCAGTTCCTCTTTCAATATCCGAATCACCTGATCCTGCCATTCAAACGAAAACCGGCGGCGCGTTCCGAAATCCGAAAATCCGAAATCCAGCCCTTCCTGATTAGACATTTTAACGAGTTGGATTTTTTCATAAAGCTTTTCTTTGCCGACTTCAAAATCAGGATGATCGTGAACTTCTTTGAAAAAAACTTCGCTGACAATGGCTAAAATCGGCACTTCAAACAAAATTGTATGAAGCCAGGGTCCTTTGATATTCAGAGAAAATTCACCCTGTTCTGTGCTGATAAAAACAAATTCCGGATTGAATTGAAACAATCTTAAAAATTGGATAAAATCTTCTTTCATAAATCTTAACGTTCTCAGATAATCCAATTCGTCCCGCGTAAAGCGCAGGGTGCAGAGATGCTCAATTTCTGCCTTGACAGATGATGCAATGGGGCTGAGATCAACGCCGTTGTCTCTGCATCTGAATCGGTATTCGACATTTGCCCAAGGGAATTGGTGAAGCACGCCCTGCATCATGGTCAGTTTATATAAATCTGTGTCCAATAAAGAATTGATAATCATCAATAAATCCTTTCGTGAATGTAATACCAAATCGCTTTCAAACCCACCTAACCCCCCGACCCCCTTCCCTGAAAGGGAAGGGGGAGACGTCATCAGTACTCCCCTCTCCTTTCAGGGGAGGGGCCGGGGGAGGGGTGCTTTGCGGTGTAAAACATATCTTGCACTTTACAAAACAAATCTTAAATTTTCAAACGGATTCTGCTATAATCATTTAAAAAGGAGGTACGCGTATGGGAAAATATATTTTATACATTGCTATCGCTCTTGTCGTTGCCTTTACCGCTAATTTTTTCGGAATTGTCAGCATCCCATGGCTGGATGCGCCGATTCCGAAAGACAGCACCTATTACCGGGGCGGGGCAGAAAAAATTGACAAAGCCACAGACGAGGCATTGAAGGATGGCGGCAAATAAACATGAAACGCCGAATTCTTCAGATATTGCGGAATGAAAATGATGTGGTGTCCGGTGAATTGTTAAGCAAAGAGCTTGGTATATCAAGGGTTTCTATATGGAAACATATCCATAAACTTAGGGAATTGGGATATGATATTTTTCCGACCCCCAAGGGATACCGACTGCACAAATCGCCGGACACACCCTTTCCCTGGGAATTTCTTGGCAGAGAAGACCGGATTCATTATTATCCGACCATAAGCTCTACGATGGATATGGCAAGAACCCTTGCCCGAAAAGGCTGCCCGGATTTTACGGTGGTGGCTGCAGGGCGTCAGGAAAAGGGCAGGGGGCGTCTGGATCGGACATGGCAGTCTTCAGACGGCGGTTTGTATTTTACCATCGTGTGCAAGCCTCAGATTCCGCCGCAACTGAGTTCACGGATGAATTTTGCCGCGTCTCTGTGTCTTGCCAAAACGCTTCGGGAAGTTTTCAATATTTATGCTCAGGTCAAATGGCCCAACGATATTCTTGTAAATGGCAGAAAAATATGCGGAATGCTTTCTGAAATGGAAGCTCACGGAGATTTGCTGTTATATGTCAATATCGGCATCGGCGTCAATGTCAACAATGATCCTGATATTGCAGAGCAGAAAGTAACCTCAATAAAAAATATTCTGGGATATGACGTGTCGCGGCAGACGCTTCTTTCCGAATTTTCAGATCGCTTTGAAACCCGGATAGCCGCTGGGGGATTTGATACGATTGTGTCCGAATGGAAAAAGTATACGATGAGCATCGGGCAGAAGGTCAGAATTGTTACGGTGAATGATGAATATCAAGGACTTGTACATGATATAGACGAAGATGGCGCGTTGATCCTGAAATCAGATACCGGCGCGCTTAAAAAAATTATTTACGGAGATTGTTTTCACAATGAAATATAAAGTGATGCTTAGGGACAATATGGCTCCCATAGCAAAGGAAATTCTTGAAGCCACCGGACAGATCGAAGTCGTGGTGGATAATGACAAAGCAACCAACGATCCCAAAGCTCTGGCGGAAATCATTGAAGATTTTGACGCGCTTGCCATTCGCAGCGGCACCAAAGTAACCCAAGAAGTAATTGAGAAAGCCAAAAAACTCAGAATCATCGGACGGGCGGGCATCGGCGTTGACAATATTGATCGTCAGGCAGCCACCAAACAGGGAATTGTGGTAGTGAACGCGCCCGGCGGCAATACGATTACTACGGCGGAACATACCATATCTCTGATGCTGTCTTTAGCCCGCAACATTCCTCAAGGCACCGCATCGCTCAAACAAGGAAAATGGGATAAGAAAATACTGACCGGCGTTGAAATCAGCGGCAAAACATTAGGCATTGTAGGGCTGGGGCATATCGGCAGAGTGGTGGCGGATCGCGCCAAAGGCTTGAAAATGAAAGTAATTGCAGCCGATCCCTTTGTCAGTAATGAAGCCGCGCAGGAACTTGGCGTAGGGCTTGTTTCTTTGGAAGAACTGCTTGCCAGCTCGGATTTTATCAGCCTGCATGTTCCGCGTATGAAAGAAACGGTCAACATGATCAACGCGGATACCATCGGAAAGATGAAGCCCGGAGTCAGGCTGATCAACTGCTCCAGAGGCGATGTGGTCAATTTAGATGATCTGTATGACGCATTACAGCGCGGTCATGTTGCCGGAGCCGCGCTTGATGTATTTCCGATTGAACCGCCGACCGATCTGCCGATTCTTACGCATCCTCATGTGATTTTTACGCCGCATCTGGGCGCAAGCACGGATGAGGCGCAGATCAACGTGGCAAAAATGGTGGCGGATGAAATTGCGGCATATCTGATTCACGGCATGATAAGCAATGCGGTCAATTTTCCTTCGGTCTCCAAAGAAATGATGGACAACTTAAAACCGCATTTGGATATTGCGGAAAAAATGGGGTCTATTCTGGGGCAGTTAGCCGTCAAAGTTCACGATATTACGATTACTTATGGCGGAACAGTCTGCGAATATGATACCCGTCCGTTAACCCATGCGATTCTGAAAGGATTACTGAGCGCGTTCACGGACAAGCCGCTGAATTATGTCAACGCGCCTGCGCTTGCCAAAGAAAAAGGCATTTCGGTGAAGGAAAACATCACGCCAAGCGGCGGGGATTTTTCAAATCTGATTCGGATAAAACTGGAAAATCATGCCGAAGGTCCTGATGAAATATGGGGAACCGTGTTTGCCAAAAAATACGGGCGGATTGTGCGTCTTGGCAGAATTTATATGGATGCGATCCCCGAAGGCTACATGATTATCATCCGAAACCATGACCGCCCCGGCGTGATCGGGAATGTGGGAACACTTTTAGGCAGACATAACGTCAATATCGGCAGATTTCAGCTTGGGCGGCTCAAGGATCGGGCTTTGTGCATGGTCAACATTGACACGCCCGCGCCTGAATCCGCGCTTGAAGAACTCCGCGCTTTGCCGAATATCATTTCCGCCAATCAGGTACATCTTTGATAGTGGGTTATGCAAAAAACAGCCTTCTTATTTTTGAGCCGGGAATAAAGGGGCATCATCTCAGTTGGCTGCGCTATATTACCCAAGATTTTTTATCCGCCGGATTCCGGCTGACGCTTGCAGCAGATTTGCGCCCTCAATCCCAAGAGCTTGTTTCAGCACAGCTTTCGGAATTTAAAAAAGATATTGCACTGATCTCCGCGTTTGATAATGCCGGAAAATGGCGCGGGGGAAGCAGGTTAAATGCCATTGCAGATTGTCTTGAGCAAAGCGGCGCGGCAGAAGTGTTTATGAACAATTTTGATGAAATCGCGTCTGCGTGTCTGAGGCGGGCAGCCATCGGCATCTATCCGCCGAAAGCATTGCAAGGGCGGTTGAGCGGCGTGTATTTCCGCCCCAGATTTTTGGAAAATCCGTATCTGCCGCCCGGAAATTTTATCAAGCATATCGGCTTTCAAAAGCTTTGCCGACATGGATGGCTCAATCATATTTTTCTGATGGACGAATATCTGTTTGCATCGGTTGAAAAAAAATTCAGCCCCGCCGTGTTTCACTTTCTGCCGGATCCATGGGACGGAGATTTTTCCATTTCTCAGGAAGATGCCCGAAAGCAATTGAACATTCCTTCGGACAAATTCGTGTTTCTCAATTACGGCGTTGGCGATAAACGAAAAGGGCTTCATCTTGCGATTGAGGCAATGCAGAATATTTCATCTCCGTCTTTTCTGCTATGTGCCGGGCAGTTGAGGGCGGATCAGAAAATATTGAGCAAGCTTGAAATGCTTGAAGCACAAGGGAAGGCAAAGGTCATAAACCGCTACGTTTCAGACGATGAGGCGGACTTATGCTTTTGCGCCTGCGATGTTGTACTGCTGCCGTATATTGAGCATTTCGGCTCCAGCGGTGTTTTATCAAGGGCTGCGGCAGCGGGCAAGCCGGTGATTGTCTCAGATGAAGCGTTGTTGGGGAAACGAGTGCGCGAACACAAGCTGGGATTGCTTTTTCCATCCGGAGATGCACAGGCGTTGAAAACGGGTATGAAAGATATTTTTCAATCTGATATGGCGCAATTTCAGCAGGCAGCTTTGCATTATGCTCAATTATGTTCGCGCCAAGCATTCAGAACCGCTTTGCTGTCAGCGTTAACATAATATCATTCCCGGAAATGAATTTCCGGGCTATTATGTGTCGTCCCTATGGGACTTTATGCTTTGTCCCGTAGGGACAGCCCGTAATAGCGCGGCAATTTATTGCCGGGTATCGGAGCAATTATGGAAAAATTTATCGTTCAGATTTATGAGATTCAAACGCCGGAAGAGGCTGAAAAGCTGATTGACATCGGCGTTGATCATATCGGCAGTGTATTGCTTTCCGAATCAGAGTGGAAAGTTTCATCTGTTAAAGAGACGATTCAGGCTGTTGCTCAATCTGATTCAAAAAGCAGCCTGATTCCGTTGTTCAACACGCCTGAGACAATTTTCAGAGTTTTGGAATATTATCAGCCTGATATTGTTCATTTTTGCGAAAACTTGGCGGATCGGAATAAGATATTTGACATCACTGAAAAATTGATAAATTTGCAGAAATCCGTGAAAGAAAAATTTCCCAAAATTCGCATCATGCGCTCCATTCCGATTGCTCAGAAAGGCATGGCAGAGCAGATTCCCAGCCTTGAAATCGCAAAAATGTTTGAGCCGTGCAGTGATTTTTTTCTGACCGATACGCTGATTTTAAGCTCAGGTCAGCCGGTAGAGGGCTTTGTGGGCATTACCGGCAAAACCTGTGATTGGGATATGTCGGCAAAATTGGTAAAACAGAGCAAAATTCCGGTGATTCTGGCAGGCGGACTTTCGCCGGATAACGTGCGGGAAGGCATTCTTCATACCCATCCTGCCGGGGCTGACACCTGCACCGCAACAAACGCAAGAGATGACAAGGGAAATCCCATCCGTTTTAAAAAAGATTTGGCAAAAGTCAGGCAATTTGTGGATGAATGTCGAAAGGCGGCAGCCCATTCATCATTTTGAACGCTGATTGCTGTTATATCTTTTGTATTTGACAAGCCATATCTGACAGGATAGGATCATTGAAATTGATTGTATGATTACAAACTTCAGACATAAAGGCTTGGAAAACTTTTTTATCAAAGGCGTTAAAGCCGGTATTCAAGCTAATACCGATTCGCTATCAAAGCACCCCTCCCCCGGCCCCTCCCCTGAAAGGAGAGGGGAGTACCGATGATGTCTCCCCCTTCCCTTTCAGGGAAGGGGGTCGGGGGGGTTAGGTGAGTTTGAAAGCGATTTGGTATAAGCACGGTGAACATCTTCGGTTAATTCTGGGTCGCTTAAACATCTCTGTTTGTCCGAGAGACATGAATTTGCCGGGTTTGAATCTGCATGAACTGAGTGGTGAGCGAAAAGGAACATGGTCAGTCAAAGTGATCGGGAACTGGCGAGTTACGTTTAAATTTTTCAGAGAAGATGTCGTTGACGTTAATTATGAAGATTACCATTGAGGTTACAGTATGCGTATGCACAATCCGCCCCATCCCGGAGAAATTCTCAGAGAACTTTGCCTTAAACCTTTAGGCATAAGTATTTCCGAAGCAGCCAAATCTCTGGGAGTAAGTCGTAAAACCCTATCGAATATTCTGAATGGGCGTTCAGGAATCAGCCCTGAAATGTCCATACGGTTGTCAATCGCTTTTGATACTACGCCTGAAAGCTGGCTGAATCAGCAAATTCAGTATGACTTATGGCAGGCAGAAAAACATCGTGCCCAATTAAAAGTCAGTCGTTTAATGACTGCCGACTGTATCGCTGCCTAAAAATATGCTATTGGAAATTCAGATGAAAAAAATATGGATATACGCGGCAGTTCTCATGCTGCTGGCGTCAAATACGCTGGCGTCTGATCTCAGAATCAACGGCGAAAAGATTTCGCTCTATGCAAAAGATGAGCCGCTTCAGGATATTTTGCGGCAGATGGCGCGTCAGGGCATCAGGGTTAAAATTGATCCGCAACTGAATCCCGATATTTCAATCAATGTTGAAAACGGCGATATTCAGAAAGTCATTGATACCATTGTCAGACCATACAATCATGTTCTGATTTGGGAAAAGCCGTCTGAAAAGCTATCCGGCTTCAAACTTTCGGAAATTCAGGTATTTACGCCCGGAAAACAGGAGCGGATCAGGGATTTGACTTCGCCCCGCACATTTTCTCTATCCAAATCTTCCAAAAACGGCGCGGTGTTTGTCAAAGATGAAATTTTACTGAGAGCAAAATCACGCACTGCTGCTGAGAAGATTGCCAAAGCTATCGGCGGAACGATTACAGATGCACATGAGGCACTCGGAATTTACAAAGTGCGTCTGCCTGCGGATTCGGATGTTGCTGCCATTTCGGATAAGATACGTTCGCTGGGCGGGGAGCAGGCAAACCCGGATTTTGCATACATCGCTCCTCCCGCATATCATTCAGGCATATCACTGCCCGGACGGATTGCCAAAACATTCCGGGCTGATGGTAAAGTGCCGGTGGCAGTGCTGGATTCGGGACTATCGCCGGGAATCGGTCCCAATGGATTTGTAATTGCTTCGTTTGATGCGGTCAATTCCGAACAGCTTTTATCTGATGGGGTAGGACACGGAACCCATATGGCATTGATTGCATCAGGGGCGGTCAAGCCTTTGGGCGTGAAAACGGAAACTGACAGCCAGATTCCGGTGATTGCGATTCGGGTAATGGATGACAACGGGATTACGACAGATTTTACGCTTTTAAAAAGCATTGAGTTTGCAATGGAAAAAGGTGCGCGGGTGATGAGTTTAAGCTGGGGATCGGAAACCCGGAGCGATTTTTTGGAAAAAGCCTTGAATTATGCCGCATCCAAAGGCATGATCATTGTGGCTTCCGCCGGGAATGAACCTACGGGAAAACCTGTGTATCCGGCAGCTTATCCGTCAGTTATCGGAGTCGGCGCTGAATATCCTAACGGCAAGACATGGGAAAAGTCAAATTACGGGAGTTTTGTAGATATATCTGCGCCGGGTTTTGCCGCATTTCCGGTCGGTTCGGGCGGACCCGGAGTCTATGCCGGAACATCAATCTCTGCCGCGTTCACGGCAAACCGGATTGCCAATTATCTGTCAAAAAACCCGGAAATCAGTTCAGCAGAGATTAAGGCAAAGTTTGTCAAATAAGTTTATGAATCAGGATTGAAGGATTTTTTAAGGATTGAAAGATAAATCATACATCCTTAAATCCGTTTATCATCCTTGCATCCTGATTCAATAGACCTCTTTCCGAAGTCCGTTTTTCCTGCCTTTTTACGCCCCGAAATAAATTTCAGGGCTGAAAGCTCAAGCCTGCTTAAGCAGGCTTAGGCTTCTAGCCGGGCGATTTATCGCTCGGCGTTGAAAATCGGAGGATAAAATTCAGTTCTGAAAGAGGTCTGATTTCTGTTAAGCGCCTGACGGTCTCAACTCCGCCACTTTCTGCAAAATATAGCCGAGTTCCTCAAGACCGATTTTGCCGTCTCCGTTCACATCCGCATTCAGATTGATGTTTCCGACCGGAATCCCGTCAAGAATCCTCAGCACAAGCATCGCGTCATTCAGATCAACCTTGCCGTCTCCGTTCACATCGCCGGGGATGCAGGTTTCAGGCGTACAGGCAACGGAGAAGCTGATTTCCTCACCGTAGCTGAGGCTCTCCGGCTGGGATGATGATGAATCAGGGTTGGCATTGTGGGCATAAGTACGCAGATACCATTTTCCGGGTGGGATATTCTTAATCGTTCCCGTGAACTTCATGCCTTGATACAGCGGCGTCTGATCCCACATTGCAAAAGCCATATCGCCGGTTGCGGGCATGTTATCCCCGGTGAACGGTGCGGTATGCTTTGCATACACAAAGCCGTAAACATTGACCGGAGATGTTCCCACGTCCGTGATTTCGCCGCTCACCGTGATGCTGTTTCCGCTGACGGT
>DYRC01000153.1 GCA_020718925.1 Desulfonema limicola | reverse complement strand
GTTATAATAAATTTCGGAAAAAAATATAGAATTAATTTTGTATGAGAACTTACCAGTCCGCTTATTTGAAATTATGCCGGATTTTCCGATTGCGGTGAGATGAAAAAAGAGGTTGAAATGAAAGAGCTGATTTTTATAGTGGAAGAATCACCCGAAGGCGGCTACATTGCTCAGGCACTTGGCGAGTCAATCTATACCGAAGCTGATGATTTGGATGATTTATATAACCAAATTCGTGATGCTGTGTTTTGTCATTTTGAACAAGCCCGGCGACCTCATAAAATTCGCCTGCATTTTGTCCGTGAAGAAGTCATTGCCGCATGAAACTCTCTCGTGATATATCAGGACAAAAGCTTGCTCAACTGCTCAAGATTTTTGAATATAAAATCACTCGGCAGACAGGCAGCCATTTGCGTTTAACCACGATAAAAAACGGGGAACATCATATTACGATTCCGAAACATAATCCTTTGCGTACCGGAACACTGTCAGCGATATTATCAGATGTTGCAGAACATATTCGTATAAGCCGGGAAGAATTGATTGAACGCTTAAGGATATGAAAATATCTATCATCAACTATCCCATAAAGCCTGAAAAAGAAAGGAAGGTAAAAATGCTGAATCAGGTCAGGATTCAGGATGAAAAGATAATCTCACAGGTCTTTTCGCATCTGAATATATCTCAGGAGCGGCTTCTCGGCGAGATGGCTTTTTTGTTAGCCTCCCAGCAAGCCTCTTATGAAACGGAAAACGACTGGATGGATTGAAAATTTGCAACTGAAAGCTATGAATACCGGAAAAGCATTTCATTAACGAAAATTCACAAAATCATGCCGAATTTTCCGATTGCGATAAGGTGAAAAAGGAAAAAATATATGCCTATGGTTCATTTACAGGCAGAGTTGACGAGCAAACAGCTTTTGGATGCTGTGATGCAACTGCCGCAGCCCGAACTTGAGAATTTTATTTTCAAAATCAATACCTTGAGACCGAAACAGGAAAGCCGGAACCTGTCTCGTACCGAATCCGAATTGCTTCTGAAAATCAATAGCGGAGTTCCTGAAAAACTTCAGAAGCGATATGATGAACTTATTGCAAAGCGGCAGGAAATGGCGATTGATTCGGAAGAATATGCCGAACTTCTGAAGCTGACAGATCGGATTGAGAAAGCAGATGCAAAACGGATTGAATATCTGATTAAATTGGCTCGTATCCGTAAAAAGCCGCTCGCTGTCGTGATGAATGAATTGGGGATTCGGGCGCCCGAATATGTCTAAACTCAGAGTATCTGCCAAATTACGGCGAGTGATTGCGGAACGCGCTCACGATTGTTGCGAATATTGCCTGAGTCAGGCATATTTTTCAACACAGTCATTTTCGGTTGAGCATATCATTCCCTATATCAAAGGCGGTAAAACTGAACCGGATAATCTTGCGTTGTCTTGTCAGGGGTGCAATAATCATAAGCACATCAGAACCGCTGGGATTGATCCGATCAGCGATGGAATTGTTCCTCTTTATCATCCGAGACAGCAAAAATGGAACGATAATTTTGTATGGAATGATGATTATTCGCTGATTATCGGGTTGACGCCTACCGGACGGGCAACAATCGGAATATTGCACTTGAACAGAAATGGCTTGATTAATCTGAGGCGGCTTCTTTATTCAGTTAAAAAGCACCCGCCGTTTTGAAACTGAAGTTTCTGCTGAAGTTATTGATTAATAAGTTTTTGAATATATGATTGAATTTCAACAACTCATGGAGGAAATTATGAAAACAATCAGACCGCTTCATATTTTTGTATTTGTGCTGCTGCTGAATCTGACTTCGGCAGCTTTTGCCGGAAAATATGCGCTGGTCTCCACGCCGGTGAATGACACCGAGGTCTCATAGCGTCAAAATTATCCCATAAAGCCTGAAAAAGAAAGGAAGGTAAAAATGCTGAATCAGGTCAGGATTCAGGATGAAAAGATAATCTCACAGGTCTTTTCGCATCTGAATATATCTCAGGAGCGGCTTCTCGGCGAGATGGCTTTTTTGTTAGCCTCCCAGCAAGCCTCAGAATGTCTTATGGAAATCGAATATTTCGGAAAAAAATACGGCAGAAGCTTTCAGGATTTTGATAAGATGTTTCAGACTCAGAAAGCCTCTTATGAAACGGAAAACGACTGGATGGATTGGAAATTCGCAACTGAAAGCTATGAATACTGGAAAAGTCTTTTGGAGCAGATGCAATGATTTTTCTTGATACCATCCGAAAACATTCTGAAATAATAGTAAAATATGACATTCAGAAATTCAGAATCGCGGGAATTTCTTATCAGTTCGCATGTAAAATCATCCTGACAAATCATACACAGGTATTTGTCAGAGATTATCTGTTTTCAGACGGTTCAAGAAAATATTCGTTTCATTGGCAGGATACCGAAGGACATTGCATTATTCGATGGGATAATGCGCCGCATCATCAGAGTGTGTATAGCTTTCCATATCACAAACATCTCGGAAAAGAGGAAGATGTAACTGACTCACAGCCGATGAAATTGGAAATGGTTTTGGAATATATTCGGGAACAACTGACAAGTTGAATGGAGGAAATTATGAAAACAATCAGACCGCTTCATATTATTGTATTGGTGCTGCTGCTGAATCTGACTTCGGCAGCTTATGCCGGAAAATATGCGCTGGTTATCGGAAACGGTGCATATAAAGGCGATGCTTCGTTGCCCACGCCGGTGAATGATGCTGATGAAATGGCATCGACCCTACAAAGTTTGGGATTTTCTGTGAAAAAAGGAACTGATCTGGTTCAGCAGGAAATGGAAAAAGCCATTCATGACTTCGGAAGCCGCTTAAGTACAGGGGATATAGCGTTGTTCTATTTCAGCGGGCATGGCTCGGAGGTGGACGGAATAAACTATCTGATTCCCATCGGCATTTCTACCGGTATGATCAAATACAGAGCAGTTCCTTTAGATATTGTGCTTGATAAAATGAAAGAAGCCGGCAGCCGGGTGAATATTGTTATTCTGGATGCCTGTCGGAATAATCCGTTTAAAGGTGCCAAAGGCTCTGGCAAGGGGCTTGCGTCAGTGACGGGCGGCAAAGGAACATTCATTGCGTATGCAACCGCTCCTGGAAGTGTGGCAGGTGTCGGCTCAGGAAGCACAAGTATTTACACCAAGTATCTGGTAAATGCCATAAAAACACCCGGACTGAAAATAGAAGATGTGTTTAAAAAAGTGCGGGAATCAGTATTATCTGAAACATCGGATCAACAAAATCCGTGGGAATCATCATCGTTAACCGGGAAGGATTTTTATTTTGCAGACAGCGGCAGTACGACAATAGTAACCCCTACCAAAGAATCAAAACTCAATGTAATCGCAGATGTATCTGGCGCGGAAGTATGGATCAACGGGAATAAACAAGGTGTTTTGCCGAAGACTTTCACGCTTTCCGAGTCAGGGACATATCAGATTAAGGTAACTGCGTCCGGTTACAAGCTGTATCAGGCTACTAAGAAGATAGAGATTGGCAAAGAGTACGATGTTTCAGTTCATCTGGAGAAAGAGCGGGATGAATCTGAAACCGTGAGGGTTGTAACGCCACCGGGTGATAAAACCATCACCAACAGCCTCGGTATGAAATTTGTCAAAATTCCGGCAGGTTCGTTCACAATGGGCAGTCCGTCAAGCGAGCCGGACAGAGACAGTGATGAAACACAGCACAGAGTAACCATTTCCAATTCTTTCTATATGCAGACGACCGAAGTAACGCAGGGACAGTGGAAGGCAGTCATGGGCAGCAATCCGAGCAAGTTCAGTGATTGCGGAAATGAATGCCCTGTTGAGATGGTTTCGTGGGATGATGTACAGGAGTTCATAAAGAGCCTCAACCGCAAGGGCGAGGGAACTTACCGTCTTCCGACCGAAGCGGAATGGGAATATGCTGCAAGAGCGGGAACGACAACGCCGTTTTCCTTTGGTTCATGTTTATCAACGGATCAGGCGAATTATAACGGGAATTATCCGCTTGAAGGCTGCTCCAAAGGCACATATCGGCAAAAGCCTGTTTCTGTGGGAAGTTTTTCACCGAATGCTTACGGCTTGTATGATATGCACGGAAATGTGTGGGAATGGTGCGCTGATTGGAAAGGGGATTATCCGTCCGGTTCTGTAACCGATCCTACCGGTCCCAGTAGCGGCTCGCCCCGGGTTATTCGCGGCGGGAGTTGGAGCAACATCGCTCAGTACTGTCGTTCTGCCGACCGCCTCAGCGTCACCCCGGGCCCCCGGAACTACATCTTGGGCTTCCGGCTGTGCTTTTCCCCATAGGTCAGCAGTCCGGCATAGCAAGCACAGGCAAGCAGTGTGGGTTAACCGAGAAGAAGGCGCGGCAGATTGCGGAGAACGTAGCGTAGTGGTAACGGAGCGGAGTTCGTAGCAAGCAGCCGTGCCTTCGCAGTGGACGAAGGCTGGAATTTTGCGGAGAGCAGCGGAAGTTGCGCGTGAGCGCGCGCCGCAAAATTTTCAGAATACTGAATGCTATTCATTTTTTGAACTATAATTATACTGATTGTCTGAACCGGGATTTTCAGGATTAAGGGATTGCCGGGATTATGCTCAATCTTGGCAATCTTAAAATCCTGTGAATCTTGGTTCAGGACAGGGATTTGAATCAGGATTGAAGGATTTTATAAGTATTCCGGATGATTTACTGAGAGTGCTAAAGCTGCCTTATCAGCAGATTCAGGGCGAGCTGATCCGAGAAATTGCTTTTACGCTGTATGCAAGAGGGTTGGTTTCGATGGGTATTGCCAGACAATTTGCAGATATGAGCAAACGGGCATTCATAGAAGGATTAGCAGAGCGTGATATTCATTTTCCGGCAATATGGTAGGGGTAAGCCCCTGTGCTTACCCACTTACCCACTCAGCAGCAGGGCAATCACAGGGGATTGCCCCTACAAAATATCAAAAAAATTGCGGACAGGTACTTATGATTTCAAAGCGTTAAACTCTGAAACTATGATAGCGCACAGGGTTCAGAGTGTCAATATCCGTAAATTGATGAGCTTTCAGTTATGTTGACAAACAAGAAAAGATATTTTATTCTGAATTGTTACGAATAAACACAAAAAGGAAAACAGACTGAAATCATTGCGTGAAGCTATTGAGCAGCTTCTGCTTACAGGATTCCGAATTAGCAGAAGATTGATTAAAAAAATACTGACAGAAGCGGGAAAATCTTTATAAGAATTTAGAGATTCTGACAGATTGTATCATGTTTTCTCCCGGAAGAATCTGTCTGAAAAATTTTTCTGACATCATGGCAATTCCTCCTTTCGGGTTTTTATCAGAATTGGTTCTTTGGTATTTTGCGGGGTAGTAAAATCAGAAAAGCCCGAAGGGCTGTAATTATTATAGAAAAAAGATTTTCCGATGCTTCGGAACCCCGAAGGGGTGAAATATTTATGTCATCCCTTCGGGATTTTTCACTGTATCAGATGCTTTTTCTATAATAATATCAATCCTTCGGATTTGTTTATGACTACCCCCGCAGGATACCAGAGAGCCTCAGAATTTTTATCCGGTAGTATAAACCCGGCAATAAATGCCGGGCTGTTTTCGGATATTCCATTTCAGGCGGCTGCTTTTCTGCCTTGTTCCACCGCGTTTGTATTCATCTCAATGAAACTTTCTTTGCCGTGAAATTCTTCATTCACACATCGGCGCAGCAATTCAAAATCCACAATTTTACTTCTGGCGACAAATGCGGACAACGCGACAATATTGGCAATTCTGACGCTGCCCAGATCATTGGCAATGCCGGTTGCCGGAACAATCAGTTCATCTACATCTGTCCTGCCGCAGCGAATCGGAATCAGCGAGCTGTTCACCAGAATTACGCCGCCGGGCTTGACCATCGGCGCAAATTTTTCCAAAGACGGGCGGTTCATTGCCACCAAGTGCTGGGGATTTTTGATAACCGGCGATCCGATAGGTCTGTCGCTGATCACGACCAGACAATATGCGGTTCCGCCGCGCATTTCCGGTCCGTAAGACGGAATCCACGCCACCTCATAGCCCGCTTCCATTGCCGCATGAGCTAAGATTTTGCCGCTGGCAAGAATCCCCTGACCGCCGAAACCGGCAAACATGACTTCACTTTGCATCAGTTGTTCCTCCTTCGGGAGTTTTGTACTCGCCCAGAGGATAATAGGGAAGCAGGGTTTCCTCAGTCCATTTTATCGCATCCAGCGGCGTCATGCCCCAGTTGGTCGGACAGGTGCTGACCACCTCCACAAAGGTAAAACAGCGATTTTCCATCTGATACATGAACGCCTGCTTAATCGCCTTTTTTGCTTTGACAATATATTTAGGCTTAATCACGGTCTGCCGTGTAATATATCCGGTTGTCTGAAGCGCGGCAAGCAGTTCGCACATTTTGATGGGCATTCCGGTCAGGGTAACATCACGCCCATACGGTGAAGTCGTGGTGCGCTGCCCCGGCATGGTAGTTGGCGCCATCTGACCGCCGGTCATGCCATAGACCGCGTTATTGACAAAAATCGTGGTAAATTTTTCGCCTCTGTTTGCCGCATGAATGATTTCGCTCATGCCGATGCTTGCCAAATCTCCATCGCCCTGATAGGTGAATGCGATCAGATCAGGTCTGACCCGCTTGATGCCGGTTGCCATTGCAGGCGCCCGTCCGTGCGCGGCTTCCTGAAAATCGCAGGTAAAATAATTATATGCCAACACCGCGCATCCGACCGGCGCAATGCCGACGGTTTTTCCGCGAATGCCTAGTTCATCAATGACTTCGGCAACTAAGCGGTGAATCACGCCGTGCGTACAGCCCGGACAGTAGTGCGTATGATTGGTTGAAAGCGCTTCCGGTTTCTGAAAAGTTTTTCCTTTTGCCATTATAACAACCCCCTGATGACTCCGATGACTTCTTCCGGTGTCGGCACATCGCCGCCGCATTTGCCATACCACTCCACAGGACGCCTGCCTTTCACGCACCGATCCACATCTTCCACCATCTGTCCCATGCTCATTTCAATGCTGATGACTTTTTGGCAGGATTCTTTTACTGCCGCATCATAAATGGCTTTTTCCGGGAATGGAAACAGCGTTTTGGGGCGAATCATTCCGACTTCCAGCCCGTCTTCTTTCATCATGTCAATAGCGGTTCTGCACACCCGGCTCATGGTTCCGTAGCTGACAATCAGAATTTTGTAGTCGCCGTCCGCATTATATGCTTCATAGCGAATTTCTTCGCGCTTCATCTGATCATATTTGGATTTGAGATGCAGGTTATGATCATTGAGCATTTTGGGATCAAGATACAGCGATTTGACCAGATTCGACTTTTTGCTGTTTCTTGTATCCATGCCATTGGTCGCCCAAGCATCTTTGTTGGTCGGCTCAGTCCGCAGATGATCGGGAAATTCCACCGGCTCCATCATCTGCCCAATCAGCCCATCGCCTAAAATCATCACAGGATTACGGTATTTTTCTGCCAACGGAAACGCCAACATCACCATTTCAACAGCTTCCTGAACACTTGCCGGAGCCATGACCAATAAGCGGTAATCGCCATGTCCCCCGCCTTTGGTGGCTTGAAAATAATCACCCTGAGACGGTAAAATTCCGCCGAGTCCGGGACCGCCGCGAATAATATTGACAAACACTGCCGGACACTGAGCGCCCGCAATATAGCTGATAGCTTCGCTCATCAGACTGATGCCCGGACTGGATGAGGTGGTAAAAACTCTTGCCCCGCAGGCGGATGCGCCGAACAGCATATAGCCGACCGCCACTTCGCTTTCGCCCTGCAAAAACATGCCGCCGACATCAGGCATCCGCTTGGAAAGATATTCGGCAACTTCGGACTGGGGCGTAATCGGATATGCAAAATAATTCAGGCAGCCCGCACGGATTGCCGCTTCTCCGATAGCTTCATTGCCTTTCATCAACACTTTAGCCATAACAAACTCCTTCCTACGCAGCCTTGTCTTCGGCAATTTCAGTAATTGTAATTGCCACATCAGGACACATAATACAGCAGGTGCTGCAAAACACGCAATCTTTCGGACGCGCCTGATATGCCGGAAAATAGCCCTTGGTATTGACTTTATCCGATAGTTCCAAAACTTTTTTAGGGCATACGGAAACGCATAATCCGCAGCCCTTGCAACGATCAATATCTATCACATAATGATATGCCATTACACTGAATAACTCCTCTCTGACAGCTCCGAATTTATGGGCGGAGCAGATTTTTGGGTCCCAATTTCACAGCCTTTTTCCACGGCGGAACAAGCTGCCGTTCAATGGGCAATACAGGACAGGAAAAACGAGCGGTGTCAATATCTGCCAGCAGGTTTGCCGCGACAGTTATAAATTCCAGGGTCATACCGGTTTTATCAGACAATTGCCTGACAAATTCATATCCCCGATAAATATCTGCGGATGTGGTATCATCCAGCAGATGCGTGTTGCCGATAATGCCGGTAATGGTCATTTTCGAGGCGTTTTCAATCTCTTTACGGAGTTTTAGACACCCATCCACCGTATCCGTAAAGGGTCTGTAAGTATTCACCACCTGTATCACACGAACAGGCTTGTCCTTCAGCGCATCCGCAAGCGCGGCAAGAACTCTCGCGCCCGCATCATCTCCGCCGACATCCAGAATCGTCAACTGGCTTGGCTTTCGGATCATTCCGCCGATAGCAGGCGTTAAAATCGGAAGGTCTGCATAAAGATACTGCTCCGGCGGCAGAACCACTTCGATTCCGAGTTCGGCAAGTGCGTTTTTTGCTTCGCGCGTCCTGAAATAAGGGTTGACCAAATCTAAGTCCGCCAAACGGACGTCTATGCCTTTGCGTTTCTGATGCACCGCAAGATTAATAGCGACTTCCGTTTTGCCGCTGCCGTAATTTCCGACAATAATAACAATGCCTTCTGATAGAATTTCCACAAGCCTGTCCTGAAAAAAAGTAATCGTAATGAATCCGTGAACACAGGGCTATCTTGTAAGGCTAATTTTCATCTTTGTCAAGGTTTTGGCTTGAACGTTTCGGAATATCTGAGGTATAGTGTCGGAATCGTAATTTTTCCGAATCAGAATAATATCAGATTTGAAAATGAATCCCGTATATCCGGATTGAAATCCGATACCGATTCGCTATCAAAGCACCCCTCCCCCGACCCCTCCCCGAAACGGAGAGGGGAGTACTGATGATGTCTCCC
>DYRC01000152.1 GCA_020718925.1 Desulfonema limicola | reverse complement strand
GGGTGTTTTATGAGCGAGATGAACTATGAATAGCCCGTGTCTTCAGACAATGGGATGATTGAAATCATTAAAGGATTGTTTTTATCCTGAAAATCCGTTATAATCTTCCGAAATCCGATTCATCAAAGATAATCGCTGAAAAAAACTGAATTAATATGAAATTTGCCAGAATTGACATGCTGTTTCTGATATGGGTATTGCCTTTATTCCTGATGGCGTTTATATACGGTGCCAGAAAGCGCAGAAAAATTTTATCCCGTTATTCATCGCCAAAAGGGCTTGAAATTATTGCATCTGATGCGGATGCGGGGCGGCGGTGGATAAAAAACGGGCTGATCTTGGCGTCTCTGGGATTGATGGCGGTTGCGCTGTCAGGTCCCTTATATGGCTATCGCTGGGAAGAAATTGAGCGCAAAGGCATTGATATTATTGTGGCTTTGGATTGTTCCAAAAGTATGCTGGCGACAGATATTAAGCCCACTCGGTTGGACAAAGCCAAGCGGGAGATTTATGATCTGCTGAATATGCTCAAAGGAGACCGAATCGGGCTGGCAGCATACTCAGGAACCGCGTTTCTTCAATGTCCGCTCACGCTGGATTATAATGCGTTTCATATTTTTTTAAATACGCTGACGCCGGACATGCTGCCGGTCGGCGGAACGGACATCGGCGAGGCTCTGCGCGTATCGTTGTCTGCGTTTGATGAAAAAGCCAAAACTGAAAAAGCGATTATTCTGATTACAGACGGCGAGCATACAGGCGGCAGCAATCCGGTTGAGGCAGCAGAGGCTTTGACAAAAGCAAATGTAAAGCTGTTTGCCATCGGCATCGGAACAGATGGGGGCGTTCCTGTTCCTGAAAGCGATGGCGGCTTGAAAAAAGACGCTTCGGGGAAGATCATTTTAAGCAAATTAGATGAGGAACTGCTTAAAAAAATTGCTATTCTGACCGGCGGGGCTTATGTTCGCTCTGCCGCCGGGGGAATGGAGCTTGATCTGATTTATAATACGGAAATTCGCGGAAAAATGGAAAAAACCACACTTTCCGGCGGTCGGCGGCAGGTGTGGGAAGACCGCTATCAGTGGGTGTTGGCATTGGCAATGTTGGTATTTATCGCTGAATTGTTCATATCTTCAAAAAAGAAAGGTATCATGCTGATTTTTCTTGTAATGTTATTTAATGCGTCGGCGTATGCCGGAAGTATTCGGAACGGGGAGGAGTCCTATCAGAAGGGAGAATATGAAAAGGCTCTGAAATATTTCATTGACGCCCAGCTTCAGAATCCGGATAAACCTGAAATTTTTTACAATATCGGCAACGCGTATTACAAACTCGAAAAATACGACGAGGCTGCAAACAGCTTCAGGCAGGCTGCCAAAAGCGAAAATCGGCAGCTTCGGCAAAAAGCCTTGTATAATCTCGGAAATGCTGATTATCGCAAGGGAAAGCTTGAAGATTCTGTCAAACATTATGAAGCGGTGTTAAAACTTGATCCCAATGACACCCAAGCCAAAGAAAATCTTGAATTTGCGAAAAAAATGATTGAGCAGAAAAAGCTCGAAGAGCAGAAGAAACAAGAGGATCAGAACAAAAAAGACGATAAAGACGGCAAAGAACAGGATTTGCAAAAAAAACCGTCTGATGATAAAAAAGAAGATGCTGAGAAAAATCAGGATAAGCCGGGTGAAAAAGGCAAATCCGACATGAATGATACGCCTTCTGATGAGAAGAAAGAAAAGCCGGAGCAAGGCTCTGAGCCTCAGGAAGATAAAGGCGATAAAACAGGAACCGCGCCTGATCCCAAACCGGATAAGGCTGCTGAAAATGAGGCAAAAACCGTGCAGGCAGATCCGACAAATCCGACCGATAAAAAGCCGGATAATACCGAAGGGCAGCGTCAGGCGGAACGCGCATTGAACCGCCTCACAGATCAGCCGGGAAAAGCAATGATTCCGGCATATCAGAAACGCCGTGTGGAGAAAGACTGGTAATGAATCGCCTGTTATTCGCGATATTTTTTGCTCTTTTCATTCCGTATTCTGCGGAGGCGCAAGAGGTTCGCGCGTTTGCCGACAGGACGCAGGTTTCTTTGGGAGAATCGCTTCAACTGACCGTATCTGTAAGCGGCGGAGACGGCAAGGCAGATACTTCGCCGATCCGGGATTTCAAGGTCATTTCCAGAGGAACCACCAGCAGCGTTCAGATTGTCAATGGGCGGATGTCGCGGGAAGCGGCTGAAAATTATACTTTGATTCCATTAACCGAAGGACGGCTGAAAATTCCGCCGTTAGAGGTTAAGGTAGATGGTAAGATATTCAAAACAGAAGAAATTGTTATCGAAGTCTCCAAAACGCCTCAGCAAGCTGATAACCGGCGTCAATATCTGTTTGTCGAAGCGCAGGTATCAAATTCAGAACCGTATGAAGGTGAACAGATTATTTATACCTTCAAGTTTTTCGTTAATGTCCGGCTTGCCAATGCCAGATTTCAGAAGCCGGACTTTAAAGGATTTACCGCCAAAGAAACCGTTGAACGGCATGAAGATCGCAAATCATACAGAACCGTTGTTTCGGGCAGGGAATACAATGTTACGGAACTCAGTTTTGTGCTGATTCCGCTCAGTGCCGGTGAAAAGATCATTGAGCCTGCGGTGTTGGAGGCTGATCTGATGATGTCGCGCAGAAAAGCTGATCCGTTTTTCAATGATCCGTTTTTCGGCGGTACAGAACTTGAACCCGGTGTATTTAAGACCGATCCGATAAAAATCAATGTAAAACCCCTGCCGCCCTACACCGGCGAAGGAAAATTTTCCGGGCTTGTCGGAAGCTTTGATATTCACGCCTTTCTTGAAAACGCCGAGATCAATGAGGGCGATTCTGCAACGCTTTCAATTACGGTTGACGGCACGGGCAATATTACAGATATGGAAGAGCCTCAGATTCCTGTTCCTGACGCGCTCAAGCCATATAAGGATGCGCCGCAAGATGATATTAAGATAGGAGAAAGCGGATACAAAGGGCAAAAGGTATTCCGCACCGCGCTTGTGGGGGTACGCGAAGGGGAATATCATTTGGATCAGATATGTCTGAATTATTTCGATATTTCCAAAGGCAGCTATCAGAGCAAAGCAACTATTCCCTTGACGGTAAAGGTTCAACCGGCTAAAGAAAAAGAAACACCCCGGATATATTCCGCGCCGTCTGAAAATGGAAAGCCGTTAAAACAGAAGGTGGAGTTTACAGGCAGAGATATTTTGCCATTAAAAGAAGAATTGGACGCGCTTCAGACTCAGAAAACCATGACGCTGCCGATGTTTGCGCTGCTTTTTTTTGCGCCGATTCTGATGTGTCTTGTATTGAAAGCCGCGCTGATATTCAGTCGAAAAGACGATAGCCCATCAACAATGATGATGCGCCGTGCAGAAAAGGCATTGAAAGAAGCTTCGGCATCAAAGCTTTCCAGCGATGAATTTTTATCCGCGCTTTATCGGGCATTGGTATCGGCTGTTTTGTCAAAGGCCGGAACAAAAGGCGAATCGCTTACTTATTCGGAAGCCATGAATATTTTGGAAAACTTCGGCTATTCCGAACAAACGGCAAAGCTCGCTTCGGAGTTGTTGGAAAAGATCGAATCTGCCAAATTCAGCGGCGCAGTGATGAATGAAACCATGAGAACCGAATTGCTTTCCGAAACCCGCCGGATGGTAAGGAGTTTGAAATGATACGAAAATCAGAAATCGCCTTATACCTGTTGGCGATGTTTTTCTTTTTTAACACAACTGCTCAAGCCAGCGAATCTGCCCGCACATTTCTTGACAGTACGCAGGCGTATAAAGAAGGGCATTTTGACAAAGCGGTTTCAGGGTTTAAAAAACTTGCCGATTCAGGTATCGTCAATGCCAAATTGTTTTATAATCTGGGCAATGCGTATCTGAAAAGCGGTCATCTGGGCTTTGCGATGATATGGTATGAACGCGCATTGAAGCTTGAGCCGGATGATCCGGATATTAAATTCAATTACGGATATGCTGCGTCCTTGACCAAAGATGAAAAAGAAGATAAGGAAAGTCCCATCATTCAAATTCTTTTTTTCTGGAAATACAGTCTTTCTCCTGATCTGATTCAATGGGCGGCGTTAAGCCTGAACCTGCTGTTCTGGCTTATCATTATGATTCGGATCGGACTGAAAAAAAAGCTGCTCACCCCTGCAGGCTATGGGCTGCTGATATTCGCGCTCATTTTTACGCTGACAGCATCTTACACGGCATATCAGTCCGCATATCTCAGACATGCGGTTATCTTGCCGGAAAAAATATCGGTTCGTTCCGGCTTTTCAGAGGATTCGACTGAGCTTTTCGCGCTTCATGCCGGAACAAAGGTGAGAATTGAGAAAGAAAACGGAGAATTTTTCAGAATATATTATTCAGAGGGCAAAATCGGCTGGGTTAAAAAATCTGACGCAGGAGTAATCTGATACGAACATGGCAAACATAGCTCTGACGGGAAAAACAGACGTTGGTCTCAAACGGTCAAACAATGAAGACAGTCTTATCATCTCCCCCGAACTGAAATTTTCACTGGTTGCGGATGGCATGGGCGGCGCGGCGGCGGGTGAATTGGCAAGCCGGATTTTTGCGGATTCGGCAATGGACATCTTTTCAGCAGCGTCTGAGCGCACTCAGGCAGAAACGCCTGCGCTGATTCAGAAAGCTTTTCGTCTGGCAAATAAAAAAATTTTAGAGCATGTGAAAAATGAGCCATCGCACAGCGGCATGGGATGCACTGCAGAGTTGATTGCCTTTTCTGACGAGGGGTTTGCACTGGGTCATGTGGGAGACAGCCGAACCTATCGGATCAGAAACGGTCTGTTGAAACAGTTGACGCATGATCACTCGCTGGTTCAGAATCTTGTGGATCAGGGCATGATTACTGCCGAAGACGCCCGGCATCATCCGCATCGCAACGTGATTCTGCGGGCTGTGGGCATTGAGGAAAATCTTGCCCTTGACGTTATCAAAGGCAAGACCTTGCCGGGAGACATCTTCATGTTATGTTCTGACGGACTGACAGATATGGTGGAAGACGCGCTGATCAAAGAGGTCATTTCTTCTACCTTGAGCATAGAGCAGAAAGCAGAAGGCTTTGTGGAACTTGCCAAGCTCGCGGGCGGAAATGACAATATCACGGTGGTTCTGTGCCAAGTACTCTGATAAGTTCTGTAATCTATGCGGCGGCTTTATCCGCATGTTCCGGACTTGGTTCTTTTTCCGTATGGGAAATAGTGCCTAATTTTTCCACGACCACATCGCTTAACAGATTATCAAATCTGAGATGAACCGAATAATCGCTGAACAGATGATTGATGACGCCGATAATAACGCCGGTCCGATCAATGTCAATATGAGATTTTCCAATGGCAAATCTGAATTTCACATTGATTTTTCTGCCTAAAAGCATGAGCGCGTTCTTCTGACTGGCGGTTTTGATAAAAAAAGACAGCCCGCCTACGGAAATATCCGATAATTCGCCCTTGAACGGTTTTCCGATAAAGCCGCCGGAAGCGTTCATCACCTGAAACATAATCGGTCCTGTAACAGCGATTCGTTTATGTTCCCGACGGTTGAAGTTCTTTTTTCCGGCAGCATCATAGTTTTTTTTCAGACGGGAGCAATAATCCGCCAGTTTTGACGCCAGAGACACGAACTCTGTCTGCCACTTCTGATAATCTTCTCTTTCCAGATAGCTTAATTTTACATTTGAATTGGTAATCAGAGAATTGGTGCAGAAGGTGATGAAAAAGAATGTATCCTCTCCGGCAATCATGCCTGATTCCACCATTCTGAGAAGCGTTTTGCGCTCTGACTGACTGTAAATCAGCTTCAATTGTCCCTGATTGATGAAATACAATCGCTCATTTCGGAAACCCTGCTGAAAAATCACCTCATCCGGACCATATTCTGCGGTTTTCAAAGAAAAATACAGGGCATTGGATTCTTCTTTGGTCAGCGTTTTATAAAGTTCCGCCCAGATGTCAAGGTGGTTCCGATCTATGGCAATATTTTTTTCTTCTTCAATAACTTCAGCAGCTTTGATAATTTCAGTGAGCGCCATAGCGTCAACTTCAAACAACTTTTCTCTCAGCGTCTCAGCTTTGGGAAAGTTTTTGGCTTTGGCATACGCTACAATCAGATCAAATAACAGTTTGACAGCATGTTCGGTTTTGCCTTGTGCCGCATACTGATTTGCCATCTGCTCTTTTTTTAAAAGATCGTCAGTCATAGTTTTTCTCCGTTCAGGACTTCTTTGAAAGCAGAACGCCCTCAATAAAGGGATCAATTCCTCCGTCCAATACGCTATTCACATTGCCGATTTCAAGGTTGATCCGATGATCTTTTGCCATCTGATAGGGATGCAGAACATAAGAGCGAATCTGGTTGCCCCAGGCAATGTCGCTTTTAGTGTCGTTGATTTCCTGCAATTTTTCTTCCTGCTTCTGCTTTTCCCTTTCGTACAATCTGGCTCTCAACACTTTCATTGCCAAATCTTTGTTGCGGTGCTGAGATTTTTCCTGCTGGCATTGAACCACGATGTTTGTCGGCAGATGGGTGATCCGTACTGCGCTACTGGTTTTATTGACATGCTGCCCCCCGGCACCGCTGGCTCTGAATACATCAATTCTGAGGTCTTTTTCCTCAATGTCAATCACGATTTCATTGTCCAATTCAGGATAGACAAATACCGCCGCAAAGGACGTATGCCGCTTCCCGCTCGCATTAAAGGGCGAAATCCTTACTAAGCGATGAATTCCCTTTTCTGTTTTAAGATAGCCATGAGCATATTTTCCGTTTGCAGTAAAGGTTACGCTTTTGATGCCCGCTTCATCTCCGGGCTGAAAATCAATGATTTCAGATACAAAGCCTTTGCGCTCCACCCATCGGGCATACATGCGGAAGAGCATTTCCGCCCAGTCCTGCGCTTCGGTTCCGCCCGCGCCTGCATTGATGGACACAATCGCATTATTGGTATCGTCATCGCCATCCAGCATCAGTGAAAGTGAAAACTGATGCACCCGGCTGCCGATAGTCTCTATCTGCTGAGACGCTTCCGCCAATGTCTCTTCATCAGCTTCTTCCATCCCGAGATTTAACAGAACTTCGCTGTCTTCAATCTCTTTATAAAGCTTTTGAAAACTTTCCAGCTTATCTGAAAGCAGGGTGCGCTCTTTCAGAACAGACTTGGCATTATCAGGATTATCCCAAAAATCATTTTTTCCAATGATTTGTTCAATTTCTGTCAGACGTTTTTCTTTGACAGCAAAGTCAAAGACAGTCCTTGAGTTGTTCCATTCTGGAATAAAGTTCTTTAACCGCTTGTCTGGGTTCAAATGACATATTATCTTTCTCCTTATGTGGTTAGGTTATTTCAACTTCAGCCGGCGCAAGAATATTCGGATCATATCCCCCGGAAAGCACAGGCATCTCAATTTTTGACACTTTCCAGCCCCGATGCCGCACAACGCCTTTGAACGGCGGATCGCCGGTTACATGTCCGGTCAGCTTGATTGATGCAGGATCAAAGCCCGGAAGAATCGTAATATCCTCTCCTTCGGATTCTTTGATGATTGCCTCAGAGGTCAGATATTTGGACATGGATTTTTTGCAGTTTTCATGGATACTGCGGACTGCCGTGCCGATCTGGTCATCATCGTATTCGTCAAGATTTTCACTCAGAAAGTCCATCAGCCGCCCCTCCCTCTGCAATACAGACAGCAGATGCAGCAGATGCCGGCGTTTGATGTTTTCCTGTTCTGTTTTATCTTCCTGTATCTTTTCACGCTCAGGCTGTTTCTGTACCGACAGATGTTTTTCAAACATCTTGGTCATCGTAAGCCGTAAAGACATCCACAAGAAGAGTCCGCATAAACCGAACGCGCCCAGTGATACCGAGACATAGCCCCTGAATGTCTGAAGCCCGGCTTCGCGTTCCTGATTGAACTGCTCACAGACTTCAGGCGATAAAAATGACAGCCTTAATGTGAGCGTACCAATGTCAAGATACAGGATTATATTCAGCAAAATAAACAGAAGCCCCATAAAAACCAGTATTCTCAACATGATACGGCGTGAATATGCAATAATGACATCCATATATCGTCTCCTTATGAACTTCTCCGCAGATATTTTTACAGATACCTATCTCAATTAAGCCAGTTTGCCATAAACAGTCAAGAATATTTTGCAAAAATTCCGTTATGAGAATGACAATTTTTACGGATTCTGATATACTTATATCATGGAACTTGACAATAAAGTAGCGATTGTTTTGGGTGCTGTCAAAGGTATCGGCAAAGAAATCGGTCTTGCGCTTGCCAAACAAGGCGTAAAGCTGATACTGAATTATTTTGATTGGGAAGACAGCGCAGATGAGATGCGCCGGGATTTTGCCCAAAGCGGCACAGAGCATATCATTGAGTGCACCGATCTTTTAAAAACCGATAAGATACCGGGATTGGTTCAGAAGGCGATTGAGCGATTCGGGCGGCTGGACATATTAATCAACAATGTTGAGCGCGGCGGCTGGCCCGTAGTACACGGAGCGTATGTTCAGGAGCAGTGGGATTTGGAAATGGCAACCACCCTCAGAGCCAAGCAATGGGTGCTTGAGGCGGCTCTGCCGTATCTGAAAGCATCAGGAGACGGCGCAGTTATCAATTTTTCATCTATTGCCGGAATTGTAGGTCGATCCGGTCCCGCAAGTCTTGTGTTTAACGAAGGATATTCGGCAGCGAATCGGGGCATATCTCTGCTGACCGAAACTTGGGCAAGAATAGGTGCGCCCCAAGTGCGGGTCAATGAAATCATGCTCGGATTTATCGAAACCCGTCATGCTGAAAAAACCAGAGGGTGGGGGCTTCTCAGCGATGAGCAGAAACAGGCGATTATCAATCATACGCTGATGCAGCGAACCGGCATGATTCAGGATGTGGTCAAAGCTGTGTTGTTTATTCTCAAAGACGCGCCGTTTATGACCGGGGCTGTATTGCGTTTGGATGGCGGATATGTGCTGGGCGGGGAAAAAGTCATGCCTATGCCTCAAGGGGTTATATAGAAAAACAATGCAACGTGGAAAATGCAAAATGCTTATGAAAATATGACAAAATATTTCATACCCAATTCTCTTTCAGAAATTCCGACGGCAGCACATCAAAATCCGCATCATTCGTAACCAGAATAAGCTTATGTATTTTTGCTGTGCAGGCAATAAGAAGGTCTGTATCCGATAATGATTTTCCCTGCTTACGAAG
>DYRC01000012.1 GCA_020718925.1 Desulfonema limicola | reverse complement strand
CAAAATCCCAATCCGTTTTCAATCGTGGTAATGGCGCATCTCAAAGCGCGTGAACTCGGAAAAGGCAGGGAAGAGGAACGCAAGCAATGGAAAATTCATCTTGTCCGAACACTTTATGAGCGCGGCTATGACCGCAAGGATATTTTGGAGTTATTCCGCTTTATTGACTGGCTGTTGATATTGCCGGAGGAATTGGAAAAGCAGTTTGCTGAGGAACTCATTCAGATAGGGGAGGAAAAGAAAATGCCGTACATAACAAGTGTTGAACGTTTTGGGTATAAAAGAGGATTTCAGGAAGGAATTCAACAGGGTGTTCAGCAAGGAATTCAGCAGGGAATTCAGGCAACACAGGATGCGCTCATTGAAATTATCAGAAGCCGTTTCATAACCTTATCTGATGATATACATCAGATGATCGGCAGGATAGAAAATTTTGAAACGCTGAAATCGCTCCTGATGAAAGTCATCAGATGTGAAAATGAGGATGTTTTCAGAACACTTCTTTTGGAAGCAACATCGCAGTCCGTAGTTCACTGATTGACTGTCTGAACCAAGATTTTCAAGATTAAAAGATTGCCGGGATTTTTCAATCATGGCAATCCTGAAAATCTTGTGAATCATGGTTCGGACAAAAAAAGCGTATCAGTTTTCAATGAACCGCTACAAAACAAACTAAACATAAGGGGAAATTGTTTCAATGAAAAAATGGGTTTATCTTTTTAATGAGGTAGAACTGGTTGAGAAATATGTCGGCGGCACATGGGATGGCGTGCGCGGGCTGTTGGGCGGCAAGGGCGCAAATCTGGCGGAAATGGCGCGGATCGGACAGCCTGTTCCGCCCGGATTTATCGTAACAACGGAAGCTTGTAATGCGTATCTGTCTTCCGGGGGCGCGTTTCCTGAAAGCTTGTGGGATCAGGAACTCGAAGCTCTGAAAATAATCGAAAAAGCTGCGGGAAAAACTTTCGGAAGCCGCAAAAATCCGCTTCTGGTATCCTGCCGATCCGGCGCAAAATTTTCTATGCCCGGCATGATGGATACGGTGCTGAATATCGGCTTGAATGATGAAACCGCGCAAGGTATGATTGATCTGACCGGAGATGAGCGATTTGTGTATGACTCATATCGCCGTCTGGTTCAGATGTTCGGCAGCGTGGTGATGGGTGTGCCGGATGAGCCGTTTGAAGAAGTGCTGACCGAAGCCCGGCATAAAGCAGGGGTTGACAGCGATGCCCAACTGACGGCGGATGATCTTAAAAAAATCGTTCAGAAATTCAGAAACATTGTCAGAAACTATTCTCATCACAGTTTTCCCTCAGACCCGTATGAGCAGTTGCGGCTTGCCACCGAAGCGGTATTCAAAAGCTGGAATGGCAAGCGGGCGATAGATTATCGCAATGCAGCAGGCATTACCCATGATTTGGGAACGGCGGTCAGCATTGTTACGATGGTATTCGGCAATATGGGCAATGACTGTGCCACCGGCGTTGCCATGACCCGAAACGGCTCCACAGGTGAAAAACGTCTTGAAGGCGATTATCTGACCAACGCTCAGGGCGAGGACGTGGTAGCCGGTATCCGCATGACCAAAGACATCACGCAGTTAAGCGATGAAATGCCTCAGGCATGGACACAACTATCTGGAATTGCAAAAAAACTGGAAACCCATTATCGGGAAATGCAGGATATTGAGTTCACGATTGAGAGAAACAAATTGTGGATGCTGCAAACCCGCGATGGCAAACGGACGGCTCAGGCAGCGGTACGGATTGCCGCTGATATGGCAGATGAAGGACTGATTTCCGAAGAAGAAGCCGTGATGCGGGTCAAGCCTGATCAGGTGGATTTTTTCTTACATCCGCAATTCAGTATTGAAGCGATTCATGTGGCGGAAGAAATGGGCAATCTGATGGCTTCGGGCTTGAATGTGTCTCCGGGCGCGGCTGTCGGCATTGTGGCGTTAGATGCGGATATTGCAGAGCTTTGGGCAAAGCGGGATAACCGGCAGGTCATTATGGTTCGCCCGGAAACCAAGCCCGATGATGTGCATGGCATGTTGGCATCTCAAGGGATTCTCACCACACGCGGCGGACGCACCTCTCATGCGGCTCTGGTTGCCCGCCAATTCGGAAAACCGGCAGTGGTCGGCGTATCTGAGCTTAAAATTGATATGAACAAGCGTCAGATTGCAGTCGGCGATACGATTATCAAAGAGGGCGACTGGATTTCGTTAGATGGCACAGTGGGCAAAGTTTATGCCGGAAAACTTGACACCACGATTCCCGATATCAAAGACCCCTGGCTGATGAAGCTGTTGGCATGGGCGGATAAATTCCGGCGGCTGGGCGTTTGGGCAAATGCAGATTATCCGCGTGATGCTCAACGCGCCAGAGATTACGGCGCACAGGGCATCGGGCTTTGCCGCACCGAACACATGTTTATGGAAACCGAGCGGCTGCCCTTTGTGCAGAAAATGATTATGACCGATCTGCCGTCTGAACGCAGGGAAGCGTTGGACGCGCTGTTGCCATTCCAAAGAGATGATTTTGCCGGACTTTTTCGAGTGATGAACGGGCTGCCGGTGATTATCCGGCTGATTGATCCGCCTTTGCATGAATTTTTACCGGATCATATTGAATTGATGCGGGAGTTGTCTGATTTGAAAATTCGTTTGCAACACGCGCCCAATCTCAAAGAAATTGACGAACTGCTTAAAGAAGTGCGCCAGAAAGAAAAAGTTTTAAGAAGAGTCGAAAGTATTCGGGAAGCCAATCCCATGCTCGGATTGCGCGGTGTGCGGCTTGGTATTCATATTCCTGAGCTTACCCGGATGCAGGTCAGAGCTATTTTTGAGGCAGCCTGTATCGTGAGCAAAGAAGGCGTTAAGGTTCATCCTGAAGTGATGATTCCGCTGACCAGCCATGTCAATGAACTCAAAGTTCAGCAGAAAATGCTTGAAGAAGAAGCTCAGGGAGTCATGGAAGAAAAGCATATTACAATTGACTATAAATTCGGCACCATGATTGAAATTCCCAGAGCCGCGCTGACGGCGGATCAGATTGCCGAATACGCTCAGTTTTTCTCTTTCGGCACCAACGATCTGACGCAGACCACGTTCGGGCTTTCCAGAGATGATGCCGAAGCGGTATTTCTGATTGAGTACATGGAAGAGGGCATTTTTCCCAACAACCCCTTTGCAACGCTCGATAAAGACGGGGTGCTGGAATTGATGAAAATTGCGGTACAGAAAGGGCGAGCTGTCAAGCCTGATTTGGAATGCGGCATCTGCGGCGAACACGGCGGAGACCCGGCTTCAATTGCGCTGTGCCATCAACTCGGACTCAACTATGTATCCTGTTCGCCATTCCGCATACCGGTAGCACGGCTGGCTGCGGCTCATGCGGCGATTATTGAGCGAAGAGGCAAATAATTATGAGAAGTGCATTGATTGCCTGCATTTTCCTGATAATTGCATCAGCAGCTTATGCTGAACTCAGAATTATCGCCCATCTTAAAGTCTCGCCAAATACCATAAAAAAGGCAGACGCGGTGATGATATTTCTGGGTAAAAAAACAGTGTGGGATAACGGAGAAAAAATTGTGCCGGTAATTCTTCGTTCAGGCGCAAGCCATGAGGCGTTTTTAAAAGACGTAGTGGAAAAAACGTCCGCTCAGTTTTCAACATACTGGAAGCAATATGCTTTCTGGGGCAAAGGCAAAGAACCCAAATCCTTTGACAGCGAATCAGATTTGGTGAAATATGTGTCTGAAACCAAAGGGGCTGTAGGCTATGCGGATGACGCAGCCCTTAGCAGCAGCGTCAAAGTTTTAATCATTGAGTAAAGAGGCGGGCAATTATGGGACAATCCAGACTTTCGGTAAAAATCGGCGCGAGTTTAAGTGTTCTGATTATCGGATACGCATTATCCGTGTTGTTTTCCTATTATAACTCTGCCAAAATTCAGGATAAACTTCCGAGCGTTTCAGATTTTGCCATAATCTCAACAGAGATCAGCCAGAAAATCATCGTCGGTTTTGAGCGTCAGAACAAGCTTTATGAAAATGCCGTGATGACCGGCGAGGCGGATATGATTGAGGATGCAAAAAAAGAAGCTGCTCAGATACTTACTTCATTGGAACGTCTGGCAAAGCTTGAGGCAATCCGACAGAAAACCGGAACCGAGATTGCTTCGGTGGTGAAAAAAATCAGACATTACACAGATGAAGCATCTGTAGTTTATTCTGTATTCAGCAAAGGAAAAGAAAGTCCCATTGATCAGTCCGCCCGGCTGACTCAGGAAAAAAAGCAGATTGCATTGCTGCTTGCGGCACTGTCTGTGTCAATCCGCAAAGACCTTTCGGAAAATATTGCCGATGTTATCCGGGAGTCTCAGGGGCGAAATAAATTCAACATTTTCTTATCGTTGCTCATTATCATTATATCGGTTCTAGGTATCGGCTGGGTTATCCGAAACTCCGTAACTCAGAGGCTGCATCGGATTTCAGAGGGCTTGATGGTATCTTCGGCAAAAGTGGCGCATGCGTCTTCAAAAATGTCGGTGGAAAGCGAACAGCTTGCCACCGGCGCGCTTCAGCAAGAAGAGTCCATGAAGGCAACAGCACATCTGTTGGAAAAAATTCTGTCTGTGATTAAGGAAAATATCGCCTCAACCATTCGGATCCGAGATGTGAGAGAAGAAATCTATTCATATATTCAGATTGCCAGCACCGCGATGAAAGAGACCGCCGAAGCTATGCGGAAAATCAAGCATCAGGGAGAGCAGATTGCCAAAATCACCAATGCGATTGATGATATTGCGTTTCAGACCAATCTTTTAGCTTTGAATGCGGCAGTAGAGGCAGCCCGTGCCGGTCAATCCGGTGCGGGTTTCGGCGTGGTGGCAGGAGAAGTCCGCAGCCTTGCGCTGAAAACCGGCGAATCTGCCGAAAATATCCGAAATCTGATTGAAAAGACCGTCTCCGAAATAGATATTGGCGGAGCGATGGTTGAAAAAACCGGACAATCATTTCAAACCAGTATGGAATACAGCATGAAAGCCGGTGAACTCATTGAGGAAATTTTTGAAGCCTCTCAGGAGCAGTCTGACGGAATTGAGCAGATCAGCGCGGCAATGGCAGAGGTGCGGCAAATCACCCGGTTAAATGCCGCCAATGCGGAAAATTCCGCCTCTGTTTCCATTGAATTATATGCACAGGCAGATCTGATGAGCAATTTTGTCAATGAACTGGTCGCGCTGCTTGAAGGGGAGAAAAGCTCTTCAATAGCCGAACCAGAGTCGCTAGAAGAACCGCATCTTCGTGTTGATAAAACAGAATAGTTCCCTTTGCATCGGGCTGTTTTGAAATACCATCAAGGCTTATTCCTGCAAGCCCTTTATCTCCATACCCGAAAACAATGGCATCATAGCCCTGACGCTTCATATCTGCAATAACAGCCTCTGTTTTTTCAACAGACTGAGCCGGAAATTTGCCGTCAACATGAAGCATGATGCACTTGGGCGGCGCGTGTTTGAAATCATAGCCGGATAATGCCTGAAAATCAGAGCCTTGTGCATCAATATGAAGCATATCCAATCGCCCGTTAGGCAGCACCGCTTCATTCAACCGGACAGATCTGACAAACAAGACCTGCTGCAATTTGGCATAAGGCGAAGGCTCAAGCGAAGAAAATCCGGGATCAGACTGATAAAAAATGAGCATACTTTCAGCTTCATGGCTGGCAATCTGCTTAAACATCCTTGCTTTTCCGGCATAACGCCCCACCAGCTCGTTCAACTTGGCTTCACACGCCGGATCCGGCTCAAACAAATCCGCACTCCAGCCCGCATTCAGAAAAGGCTCTGCCGAATGACCATGATAAGCCCCTACATCAATCAGATGCCGAACACTCTGCTCATCAGAAGATTGAAAATACGGAATCAGCAGCAATCGGATGATTTCATTTCCGACAAGATTCTGAATATACAGATTTTTCTTCTCAAATAACTGCGCCAGAAGCGTCTGAATCCGCGCTTTCAATTCCGGTATGGTCAGCGACATCAGGTGAAGAGCTTCTCTGCGCCGGACATCGTTTAAATCGTTAAATGCTGCCAAAAGCTTTATTCCGCAAGATGCTGTGTCGGAAAAGGGATTGTGGCGGGACATAAATGTCTTTATCCGATGCCGGATTGAATCGCGCCATGCCGGATCCGTTCCCAATTTTACGGCTTTTTCCACATATTCTTCCGAACTTGCGGCGATCATTTCTTCCATGCCGATAGCCCGGAGCATTCCGGCAGCGATATTGCTGCGTAAGGTTTTGCCGGATCGGACAATCGCGGGAAGCCCGACCGTCAGCGGGTCTATCAGCGAACATGCCCCGGAGTATGGGAAGCTGTCTAAATACGCATCACAACTCTCCATCACGCCGTGAATATCCGCACGGGTCGGCATGAGTTTGAGAAAACGGATTCGGCTGAAATCCACACCCGCGCCCGTCATCTGCGTATTGATGCGCTTAATGAACGGACGAATCGGATAAGACGCTGAAACATCCGGATGAAATGGCATCAGAATTAAAAAGCTGTTCGGAACCCGGCTTAAAATTTTTGCCCAAAGATCAGAGACTTCCGGCAAAATCTTGAATATTTTCGCGCCTGAAAAATACACAACGGCATTTTGGGGAATTTTCAAGCTTGTGCGGGTGATTGTGGTGGTTTTGGATTCTGTATCCAGATGATACGCATAATACCCGATCATGCCGGGAACCCGGTATAATCGCTCAGAATACTGCTCCTGTGCCAAAAATTCCGGATCGTTGAACCATGAAGACAGATAAACATCCGAAGAGGTGAATCCGGTAGTAACCGGCGAATTTTCAACAACAATATGCGTCCGTGCCATTCTGAACATGGCAAGCTTTGTGCCGGAATTGAGACGATTGCTGATGTTCGTTCCGATAATCAGTACGTCAAGATCATCAGCGCGGATGGTCTGGGCTTTCTGAGCATTATCCGTGCCTTCGGATAAGACCACAAATTTATCCGCACGGCTGCGGCAGTAATCTTCAAGAATATTGCCGTTCTGACGCAGGCAATACAGCGTTATATCGCAATACTCCTTGGGCAGTTTATCTATATATGAAATAAGCAAAAAGGTCTCGGGATTAGGCGTTAATGACACGGCAAGAATCCCCACCCTGATTTTTTCCGAAGAACCGCGCACAGAAGAAAGATTCGCCAGTGGCATCTTTTGCTTTAATGCTAAATATTCCATAATCTCAGCACGTTGACGATATGCGTGAGCTAAGACTTTTTCGTTGAAATAAAACTGGGTAAAATCAGATTGCTGCATGAAAATATCTGCGATTTCAGATGCTTCCGGAAATGATTCCTCAGATAACAGCGATTGATGAAACAAATTCATGGCATTCATCCAGAAATCCGCAAATCGGTCAGCTTCGCCGATCTGATGAAACAATGCCGGAGCGTTCATCAGATATTGGGCATAAGCTGCTCTCATCCAAGGCAGCAGATGAGTAAAATGAGTCGGAATCGGCAGTTCATACGGCTGAAACATGAGCATTGAACCGAGCAGAACACCGGCTGAAGGTATTTTAAGTTCCTGCCATTTATGAAGTAATTTATTAGCAGTCTGCTGTTCCTCCGGGCTTCGGAGGAGATTGTGCAATCCTGCCCGTCTCAGAACAGCATAAACTTTTCCAGACTCGCTGTTATAGATATGTTCAGCCTCGGCATCAGAAGCGTTTAAAAATATCTCAGCCAATCGTATTCGCTGTCCGCTCAACTGCGGTTCGATTTTTCGCATAGCATCAGGACCGCCCTGCTGATATGCCGATACAAGAGATTCCAACTGCGTGAGTTCCATACTGGTTCCTTATTTTAAAGTGAGAAGTGAGAAGTGAGAAATGAAAACCGAACTTCTCATTTCTCATTTCTCACTTCTCATTTATCTCCGTTTTCAGCCGTTCAAACGCGCTTTCGATTTTTTTAAGCAATGGCTTATATTTTTGTGTATCCTGACTTCTGACTGCCAGTTTAAGTCGGAACGCTTCATCTGCCATATTCAACGCGCCGATATTCTGCGCTATCTTCTGAAGCTGTTCTGCCTGATATATCGTAATGCTCTGCTGTTCTGAAAAAATAATTTTTTTCAGATGGGCAATTTCAGTCCTGATTTTCTGAACAGATTCTGCAGCATATTCCCTGTATGCAGAAACATCGCCTCCGAATCTGCTCTGAATAAGCGAACTATCAAACGATTTTGCCGCGAGTTCGTCTGTATTCACGGTCCGGGCTGCGGCAAATTTATTTATTTTTGAGAGCAGTTCTGATTTCTGTATGGGTTTGGGGATATATTCATCCATTCCTGCCGCGATATATCGCTCTCTGCCGCCTTTTAAGACATCGGCAGTCAGCGCAATAATCGGAATATTCATTTTTTCTTTGATAAGCCGGCTGGCTTCAAGTCCGTCCATTTCAGGCATCTGAATATCCATTAAAATCAGATCGAATTTTCCAGCCAGAGCAGCCTCTACCGCTGCCTTGCCGTTACATACCACCGTTACTTCATGGTTTTCCCGCTTTAACAATTCGGCAGCCACCCGATGGCTGATCGGATCATCTTCAGCCACTAAAATTTTAAGCGGACTGACCGAAGCAGAAAACGTATCACGGCTGATTTCCGCTTTCAAGGTTTGTTCATGCGATATTTCAAACATCACCGTAAAATAAAACTCAGAGCCTTTTCCCGGCTGACTTCTGAGCCAGATGCGCCCGCCCATCATTTCAATCAGCTGCTTGGAAATCGCCAGTCCCAGCCCCACGCCTCCGTAGTTTTGCGGCGCGGAACTGTTTATCTGCAAAAACGGCTCAAAAATCATATTCTGTTTATCTTCGGGAATGCCGATGCCGGTATCGCGGATTGAAAATTTCAAACTTATGTTTTCTTCCGGCGAGGGTTCGGTTTCGACACCGATAGTAATACTGCCTTCAGAGGTAAATTTAATCGCATTTTTGACGATATTCAGAATAATCTGACGCAGCCGATCCGGGTCTCCGATCAGCCACGCCGGAACATTTTCAGCCATAGACCATGACAATTCCAGATTTTTTTCTATTGCGAGCAGACGCACCGGCGATATTGCCATATCAATGACTGCGCCGAGATTGAACTGCGTCTTGCTGATCTTCACTTTACCGGACTCAATCCGCGCCAAATCAAGAATGTCGTTTAACAGATACAGCAGCGAATCTGCCGCATACTTTGCCAAAGTCAGATATTCGGACTGATGCGCGTTGATCTCCGTGTCCAACAGCAAATCCAGCATTCCGATAACGCCGTTCATCGGGGTTCGGATTTCATGGCTCATATTGGCTAAAAATTCGCTTTTCGCTCGGTTGGCTGCATCGGCTTTATGTGCCATGAGTTTGGTCTGCGTCATGGCTTCTTCAAGATCGGCAGTCCGTTCCGCAATACGGCGTTCAAGTTCCGCATTGAGATGGCGAAGTTCCAGTTCGGCTTTTTTGCGCTTGGTGATGTCCCGCGCAAAAGCGGCTATTCCTTTTACATTTCCGGATGAATCAGAGATTGGACAGGCATGAATGTCATTGATTCTGCCGTTGTTTTCATCTTTAAACCGCACCGGCGCACCTGATGTCAGCACCTCTTTGAGCTTCTCGCTTCTCAATTGCGCCACAGACGGCTCAAAAAAATCGCAAAGAAAGTGTCCCACAATCTCATCTGCGGGGGTGCCGATTCTCTGGGCAGCCGGTTCGTTAAGCAGAAGCACTCTGCCATCCGAATCCGTCAAAACCACCGCATCCGTTATCGCATTCAGGAGCGATTTGATAATCTCTTTGCTTGAGAAATTCGTATTGTTTTTGTCTGTTAAGTTCATCTTGCCTGTCTTTGGTAAAGAAACTGATGGCTGCAGGTTTTTCCGATTCTCTTTTTGCCCGTCTGAAAAGCTTTTGCTCCTGCTGAACCAGAGCCGGATAATAATGAGAAAAAATCCGTTTTAAAAATACATCTCCGGTGTCAGTATGAAAATAAATCCGCCGGGATTCATGCCCTTCAATGTCATGGCTGATAATGCGTATGGATTCATTGCGTAAAAATTCCGTAACAAATGCCACGTTTTTACGCCCGATCCCATTTTCATAAGAAATTGCCGGAAGCAGATGAGCGCCCCCGAAAATTTTAGCGATCAGTTCATGACGATTTCCGCCCAACTTCATAATTTTATTGATTAAAAGCTCCATCGCATAGATGCCGTAGCGGGCAGGCGCATCAAATTTTGTCATATCTGCTTTGCCGGGCAGCAGGATATGATTCATTCCCCCGATCTGACGCGTGGGATCGAATAAACACACGGAAACGCAAGATCCGACCAGCGTATGAATGACCATCGGTCGGGTGGTGGCATACAACTCTCCGATATGAATGGTGATTTTTTTCTTCATCCTATCTTCCAAAATTATGCAGTATAAACAGGTTGTATTATTCTGCAATCAAACAAAAGTCATTTCAATATGTTTTTCTAAGCTGAAGTTCCGAATGGACAATCAAAACAACATCTCTTATCATAAAAAGCTTCGGATTTCTATTTTTTTCACGAATGAAAGTCTGGTGTATTATTTTATTAATTATCAATACTAATCTCTTATTCTTTTATTTTCAATATAAATTATACTGTCATTTCTAAAAATAAAGTTGTTGACAAAATTCGGATAAAAAAATAGAGAGGGATATTTTTTATCTTCGCTGCCCTCTGTTGCAACAGACCCACGCCGTTGAACATGGTGTTATATGCTAAATTCAACTTAAGAATGGAGTAAGTTAATGCAGTTATCTGATTTAGGATGGAACACATTTTTTAATGAAAATTTTGAAATTTTCCGAGATCAGGATTATACTCCTATGCGGATAATACGGGAAAACCGTGAAAAATATCTTGGGATTAATGAACTCGGAGAATATACATGCGAGATATCCGGTAAATTCAGATTTAATTCAGATAGTAAAAGTAATTTTCCTACGGTCGGTGATTGGGTTGCGGTTTCAATTCTGCAAAATGAAAAAAGAGCGACTATACATACACTTTTACCTAGAAAGAGTGCTTTCAGTCGTAAAGTTGCCGGACAGATTACTGATGAACAGGTCGTTGCAGCTAACATTGATGTTGTATTTATTGTTACCGGTTTGGATTTTAACTATAATTTAAGACGCATTGAGAGATACATCTCTTTAGCATGGGAGAGCGGGGCTGTTCCGGTTATTTTGTTGAATAAGGCTGACCTCTGCAATGAAAGTGAACTCCGAAAAAGTGAAGTCGAATCAATTGCTTTCGGCATTGATGTACATACTGTCAGTGCATTTCGGAATACCGGTTTGGAAATTCTGAATAAATATATCACAACCGGAAAAACCGCTGCATTTTTAGGTTCATCAGGGGTTGGAAAATCTACAATAATCAATTCACTGTTAGGAATTGAACGCCAACAGGTAAATGAAGTCAGCGAATTGGGAAGCAGAGGCAGGCATACCACAACTTCGCGTGAATTGTTTTTATTACCCGGAGGGGGTATGATAATTGATACTCCCGGAATGAAAGAGTTACAGGTTTGGGGTGATGAGGATGGATTGAAACATGCTTTTGATGATATTGAATCATTAGCTTCAGATTGCCGTTTTCGTGATTGCAAACATGAGAACGAACCGGGGTGTGCAATTCAGAAAGCACTTAATAACGGGATGTTGGCTAAGACACGTTTTGAAAATTATTTGAAATTGAAAAAGGAATTTGCATTTATTTCAGATCGGATTACGATGAAAGCGAATGCTGTTGAAAAATTGCATTGGAAAAAAATAAGTCAGCTTGTAAAAACGCTTAAAAAGGACAATAAAATATAATATTGCGTATCAAATCTGAATCATAACACGGCAATAAATTGCCGCGCTATTACGCGCTGTCCCTACGCGACAAATCAGAGTCCCATCGGGACGACACATAATAGCCCGGAAATTCATTTCCGGGAAATATTTTCGGGAAAGTGTGGTTATTTTTCAGGATTGATATAACGTAATTTTTTTTTATATATGACATGCTCTCAATACCGCCATCGCAATATTATCCAGCGGAAGCACTTTGTCTGCCGCGCCGCGCTTAATCGCTTCCTGCGGCATCCCGAATACAATGCAGCTTGCCTCATCCTGAGCAATGTTGAATGCTCCGGCTTCTTTCATCTCAAGCATTCCTCTTGCGCCGTCATCGCCCATGCCGGTCATAATCACGCCGACCGCGTTTGCGCCTGCATACCTTGCCGCAGACCGGAACAACACATCCACTGACGGACGATGACGGCATACCAGCGGTCCTTCTTTGACTTCCACATAATATTTCGCGCCGCTCCGTTTTAATAAGATATGCTTGTTTCCGGGTCCGATCAAGGCTCTTCCGCGAAGAACGCTGTCTCCATCCGCCGCCTCTTTGACCTCAATTCGGCATAAATCATTGAGACGCTTTGAAAAAGCAGTGGTAAAATGCTCCGGCATGTGCTGAACAATCACGATTCCGGGGCAGTCAATGGGCATTGCCTCCAAAAATACGCGCAGAGCCTCAGTTCCTCCGGTGGACGCGCCGACCGCTACCACTTTGTCTGTGGTTTTGGGCATGGATTTTCCATTTGGCGGGGCAAGCACCGCGTCCGCAGTCAGTTTCTTTTCTACTTCCTTGCGCGGTCCCGGAGCAATCCGCTTTATCCGCGCTCTTGCCGCAGCTTTTACCGCATCGCAGAGCATAATCCGCGAGTCTGTGAGAAACTGTTTGACTCCCAGTCTGGGCTTCTGAATAATATCCACTGCGCCGTATTCCAAAGCTTTGAGCGTGGTCTGGCATCCTTTTTCCGTGAGCGCCGAACAAATCACCACCGGCAGCGGATGCTGGCTCATAATTTTTTGCAAGAATGTAATGCCGTCCATGCGCGGCATTTCCACGTCCAACGTAATCACGTCCGGCATTTCCTTATTCATCTTCCGGGCAGCAATAAACGGGTCTCCGGCAGTCGCTATCACTTCGATTTCCGGATCGGAAGACAGATTTTCCTTCATGGTCTGGCGCACCACCGCCGAATCATCCACGACCATCACCTTGATTTTTTTCATCAGATTTCCTCAAACGCCAAAACGCGATCTATATTCAGAACCATCATCAGGTTTTCATGCTTGCCAATGTGTTTGACAAATTCGGGATTGATGCGAATGCCGACTTTGGGCGGCAGAAATATCTGCTCCGGCTCAAGATTAATCACCTCACGCACCGAATCTGTCAGAATCCCGACAATGACAGGCTCTCCCTGAATCGTTGTTTCCGTAATGACAATGCAGGTATCGCTCGTCAACTCCGCCGTTACCATGCCGAACTTATGGCGCAAATCCACCACCGGCACAATATGTCCGCGCAGATTGATAACGCCCTTTAAAAACTTGGGCATTCGGGGAACCCGCGTAATCCGGGTATATGTGAGTATCTCATGTACCTTGTCAATTTCAAGGGCAAATATATCATCCCCTACTTGAAATGTCAGATATTGATTTTTAGTATCGTTCAAAGTCGTCATGTTCCTCCGACTCATTCATATCCGGTATAATATCTTTTTTTCTTATCTGCGCGCCGGATTTGGGTTTGGCATAGACCTTGAAAGACTCAGCTATATCCACATCCGACAGATTGACTTTGAAAAAAGCGGTTTTTTTTCTCAACTGACGCGCCTGAGCCGATAATTGCTGACTGGTGGATGCCATTTCCTGAGCCGCACTTGCGGTTTGTCCGATGACCTGTTCCAACTGCTGAACCGCCCGCGTAACCTGAGCAATGCCGTCTGCCTGCTCGCCGTTGCTGATGCTGATTTCCTCTACCAACTCGGATGTTTTCTGGATTCCGGGGATAATGTCTTCTATTTTCCGCCCGGCTCTTTCGGCAATGTCAACACTGGTTTTGGATAAACTGTCAATTTCCTTTGCTGATGCCTGACTTTTTTCCGCCAGTCGTCTGACTTCTGCGGCAACAACAGCAAATCCTCTGCCATGCTGCCCTGCACGCGCCGCCTCAATTGCCGCATTCAACGCCAGCATGTTGGTCTGACGGGCAATTTCCTGAATAATGCCGATTTTATCCGCAATGCTTTTCATGGCAGATACGGTTTCAGACATGGCTTTTCCGCTGTCTTTGGCATCCTGCGCCACTTTTAGCGCGATTTTAGCGGTTTCTTTGGCATTATCGGCATTCTGTTCTATTGCCCCGTTCATCTGTTCCATAGAACTTGAAATTTCTTCGACATTTGCCGCCTGCTCACTGGTTCCCTGCGATAATTCCTGAGTTCCGCTACTGATATGCTGGCTGCCTGACGCCACCTGCGCTGCCGATGTCTGAACACTTTTTGCAATATCCGTAAGGCGTCCGACCATTGTATTGAGGGCTGCCATCAAATCGTCTTTTTCAGAGCGTTTCTGAATGCTTACCATCAGATTTCCCGAGGCAATCTCACGCGCAAGATGCGTAATCTCATTCAATGCTTTTTTAGCCTCTTCAAGACTTTTATTGATATGGACAAAATTCTGCCGCACTTCGCCGCAATACTGATCCGCTTCTCTGACATCGGTTTCAAACGTGAGATCACCCTCAGCTAAGGCTTTCAAACGGGCTGTCAGGCGATTGACCTCTGCACTCTGATAATCTTTTTTCCGATTTTCAGCCGTAACATCCTGAACAATTTCAATATGCCCGATCCGTTCACCTTTATCGTTCAGAATATATGCCGCATCCACCCTGAATTCTTTATCAATACCGGGCTGCTTGAAATAAGACGTGAGATTTCCCCGTTTGAGCATGGCAATGCCGCAGCGATCAGTTTTGCAAATATCCGCATTCCAATTGCTGCATTGCTTACCCATCACATTTTTGCGCTTCAATCCTGTAACTTCCTCAGATGCTTTATTGATAAATGTCCAATTCATATCCGAATCGGTTACGGAAATCGGAAAGGGAAACGCATCAATGATCGCCTCATAAAGATAAATTTTATCTGCAAACATATCCAGTGTCTGATTCATTCTGTTGAGAAGCTGCCCATAGTCGCCCTGAAACCGGCTTGCATCCGCCCGGATACTGAAATTTCCACCCCTTGCCGCAGTGGTGAGCTGCTCCAATTCGGAAACAATGCCTTGCAGATTGTCTTTTAACAAATCCAGCTTTTCATTGGCAAGTATCTGTTTTCCGGGCAGCTTTTCCAGTGTTTTTGAAAAATCTCCTTCGGCATACGCGCTTAACGTCTCAAGAATTTTTAAAAGATTTCGGATATGCAGATGCCCGGATTCATTATAATAATGAACCATTTCCCGATACATGCCTTTAAACTGCGTTTCATCAATAATGGCTTCAAAATTGCCTGACTGTTGTTCGTCATAATTTTTTTTAAATTCCTTAAACAGCTTCATCAGATCATTATCTGCTTTATCAGCCGTCTTCAAAGGCTTGGAAACAGCAGTTTTTTTCTCTGCCGGTTTTTTGCGTTTGGGAACATCTTTGATAGTGTTATCTTCCATAATTCTATCCTTTCATCTCTTTCATCTGATGCGACTGAGTTCTTTTGCGTTCCTCATCTGCTTTGGCAGCTTCAATGAGTCTGGGAACATCCGCAATCAGCGCGACCGTACCATCGGCTAATACAGTGGCGCCTGAAAATTCTCTGGCTTTGGCGCAATATTTTCCAAGCCCCCGAATCACGGTCTGATGCTGTCCGACAATCTGATCCGCCACAAAACCGACCCTGTAATTATCTGACCGTGTAATGATAACTTCGCAGGTCATAGGCACATCTCCTGAAATTTCAAGTATTTCTCTTAAAAAAATATAGGGAACCAGATCACCGCGCACATTGGCAATCCGGGAAGCGTCAATATCGGTCAGCGTCAGTTCCATACACTCTTCCACCATCGGCAGAGGAAACACATAAAATTCATTGCCTGCTTTAACCAAAAGCCCGTCAATCATCGCAAGCGTGAGCGGCAAAGTGAGCGAAATCACTGTTCCTTCGCCTTTTTTGCTGCGAATATCCACACTGCCTCTGAGTTCTTCCATGCGGCGCCTGACCACATCCATGCCCACGCCTCTGCCGGATACATTCGTAACCGTTGCGGCTGTGGAAAACCCGGGAAGAAAAATCAGCGAAAACAAGTCTTTTTCAGCGATATTCGCATTCGGCGTAATCAGTCCTTTTTCAATGGCTTTTGCCTGAATCATATCTTCGGAAAGCCCTGCGCCATCGTCAGAAATTTCGATTTTAACGCCCGCGCCGGAATAAGACGCGGATAAATAAATCTGTCCCACTTCCGGTTTTTCAGCGGCTCTTCTCACCTCTGTGGTTTCAATGCCGTGATCTATGCAGTTGCGGATAATATGCACCATCGGATCATGCAATTGCTCAATAATGGTTTTGTCCAATTCCGTATCTTCACCGTCAATGGAAAGCCGCACCTGTTTGTTCAGTTCAGTTGATAAATCTCTAACCAACCGTCTGAATTTACTGAATATTTTTCCGATAGGCACCATCCGCATGGTCATGGTGTTGTCTCTGAGTTCCGAGGTCAGGCGATCCATTTCCTCAGCCACCGCCATCAGCTCGTCATTTTCATAAGAAACAACCGTTTGAAGAAACCGCGCCTGCAATGTTACCAACTCTCCGACCAGATTGGCAAGCTTGTCCAGTTTTTCAGAATCCACACGGATGCCGGATACTTTTTCCGCTTCCCGCCATATTTTGGGAATCTCGCGGACATGCTGCTGCTCTGCCAATGCAGATTCAACCACGCCGGGCTTGACAATCTTTTCTTCTATCAGCATATCGCCGATGCGCTTCTGCTTTTTAAGAACTCCTTCCAGTACGTCCGAAGAAATATGTCCCCGCTCCACCAAAATTTCTCCCAGCCGTTTATACTGTCCTTCTTCATCAGTATCTCCTGATGTGTGAATCGGTTCTATGAGAATATGGGCGGAGTCTTCAACAAAAATAAATACATTCCGTATCTCTCCGACCTGTTTGTCAGTGGTAAGGATAATGTCCCACACCGTGTAACACGATTCCGGATCATATCCGTCAAGCATCGGGATGCCGTCAAGTCTTGCCACAACCTTGCACTCCCCCATTTCCCTAAGCTCGCTGATCAGATAAATCGGATTCGTGCCGTTTTTGAAAATATCGGCATGGGGGTGAAAATGAATGCGATACGTCAGAGAGGATGTGTTAGGTGTTAAGTGGAAAGTGTTAAGATTGTCTTCTTTCATAACACTTAACACATCACACTTAACACTTTCCTTAACACTTTCCTTAACACTTTCTTTAACACTCTCTGCCGGAAATAACGCTTTCAGATACCTCAGAATATCTCTTGCGCGATACGGATTTGCCGGTTCGCCGCCGAATGCTTCATTGAGCATGGCGCGAATCTGATCGCAGCCGGCTAGGGTAAAACTTATCAATTCGCTGGTGATGGCAATCTCTTTGGCGCGCACCCGATCAAATAAACTTTCCAGTTCGTGGGAAAACGCCGCAATATCGTCAAATCCCGCCATCGCCCCTGAGCCTTTGATGGTGTGCAAGGCGCGGAAGGCGCGGGCTATCTGTTCGGCGTCATCGGGTCGTTCTTCAAGCTCCAGAAGCGCGGTTTCAATATCTGCAAGAAGCTCTCCGGCTTCTTCCCTGTAAATTTCTTTCTGAGTATCTGTTGTCATCAGTATGCCTCGAATTTGTCGTCTGCCCGATCTTTATTACGTCTTTGTTTCAAAATCAAGCCTTTATCTGTTTTTTTTCAATTCGGGAGGAGTTTGGGGAATGCTGCTGAAAAGAAGAATCATCAAGTTCAAAAAAATCCATCGCATTGCGGATGCGCTGGGTCTGATCCAGCATATCTTTGGAATTAGCCGCCATGACTTCAGCCGCCGCAGAGAGTTCTTCCGCGCTGCTGGACAGATTTTCAGCAGCCGCGGCATTTTGCTGAGTAACCTGATCCAACTGGCTGACCGCTTTGCTGATCTGCTGTGCGCCGGAGTTCTGCTCTTCACATGCCGCGCTGATTTCCTGAACCAAGTCTGATGTTTTGCGGATATTCGGAACCATCTGACGCAGCATTTCTCCTGCTTTTTCGGCAATATTCACGCTGGATATGGACAACTGATTGATTTCCGAAGCTGATTTCTGGGTTTTTTCTGCCAATTTTCTGACTTCTGACGCCACCACCGCAAAGCCTCTGCCGTGTTCTCCGGCACGGGCTGCCTCTATCGCTGCATTCAGCGCAAGCAGATTGGTCTGCCGGGCAATCTCTTCAATAATGGAGATTTTTCCGGCAATGGTTTTCATGGCAACAACAACTTCTTCAACCGCTTTTCCGCCTTCCATCGCATCCTGAGCGGATTTTATGGCAATCTTTTCCGTCTGGATCGCATTTTCCGCATTCTGCCGAATATTGGCGGTCATTTCTTCTATTGAGGAAGATACCTGTTCTGTGGAAGACGCATTTTCGCTTGCGCCCTGAGACAATTCCTGAGCGCCGGAAGTGGATTCAAGACTTACCGTTGAGATTTGTTCGGCGGAAGTATTCACGGCTTCCGCCATAAGCTTCATTTTTTCAGAGCCTTCCCGGACATGAACGATAATTTCTTTTAAAGAAGCGATCATTCTCTGCATGGCGAGCAGCAGATCGCCGACTTCATCTTTCCGATCTGTTCGGATGTCAATGTTCAAATCGCCATCCGCCAGCCGATTATTTGCCAGTATCGCCTCTTTCAGAGGAATGGTGATAGAGCGGGTAATCCGAAAGGCAAACATCAGGGCTATGACAATGCCGATGATCGTAAGTATCACAGATAAGCGGATCGTCGCCTGCTGAGTGGAAACAAACAGAGCATTGGACTCTTCCTCTTCTTTTGCCAGAGCCTTGCTTATGTTATCCAGCAGTTCTCCGGCAGATTGACGGATAGCGTCAATTTCTGCGTCAACTTCTCTGATTTTTTCAGTATCCTGTTCTTCCACCTCAGCCGTTAAAAGCACAAGCATCTCATCTTCAAATTTTCTGATATACACCATCTACTTATCGGCAAAAGCATCTGCCCATATTTTTTCTTCCTGCGTGTCGGCGATGGACTTCAATGCCGCAATATCTTTCTGAGCGGTGAGTTTAGCCGAAGAAAACAGCTTGCGGGTTCCGTCCATATTCTGGTTGATAATGCCATCAGCAACAACGCTGTAAACATCCGATAAACGTTTGGCAATATCTCTGACCGCAATCGCATCCGCATTCCGTTCCGCATTATGACGATATAATTCAGATACATAGCGCATTTGCATAATCTGATACCCTGCTGCGCCGCCCATGACAGACACCACCATCAGAAAGCCGAGCATAAGTCTCGTGCCGATCCTGAAATCCGAAATTTTCATATCGCACCTCCCTTTAGTCTGATAGACAACATTTTTCAAAAAATGTCCAGTGTTTTTAACCCATAGCGCAACTTTGTCTTCAGAATGTCAGAAAAATCTTGCACAAAAACCTTAATCTTTATAAATAAGCATTGATTTTTCTTTTTTTCAACACTTTGATCAAAAAGATTGAGGACAGGATATTATGGTGCTGAAAATTCTTGCAGTGGACGACAGCAAGATGATCCGAATGCTGATAAAAAAAACGTTCAAGCCGTTCAACTGCGACATTGTCGAGGCGGAAAACGGCGTTGAAGGTCTGGCAGCCGCTCTCCGTGAAAAGCCGGACATCATTATCTTAGACGTGAATATGCCTGTGATGAAGGGCGACGAAATGCTTGCCAAACTCAGAAACGAGCATGGCATAAAGGATATCCCGGTCATCATGCTGACGGCTGAGGCTGTAAAAGACAACATCTCTCATATCACGGACATCGGCGTAACCGATTATATTTTAAAGCCTTTCAAAGGAGAGCAGTTGATTGAGAGTGCAAAAAAAGCGATAAAGCTTGAAGCGTGACCCATTAAATTATGAAATTAAAAGATGATCCGTGGTTGACCGATTATGTCAATGCCATCCACTTTACGGTGCGGGTGCTTGAACGCCGGGGACGCTATCGTCAGGCGCTGTCTGTATTGAAGGCACAGACCAGCGCGTTGATTCGGGAGGCTATTCTTGCCAATGTGCCGATGGAAATATTCAGTATGCAGCGCATTGCCCAGCGCGTCAGAGATGCTGAATCGGGAATACATTACGTTACAGACGGCAGATCGTCGGCAGCACTGAAGAGCTATCGCGGCGATATTGCCGGACTGATATCCGATTATACGTTTGTCCGGGATGGATTTGCCCAATTTGAACTCAAAGACATCATTCACGAATGCCGGTTGTATTTTGAAAAGCTCTATCCTGATATCAGCGATATAGATGCGACAATTGCCGAATTGTTTGAGCAGGATATTGAGGACGGGCGTATTAAGGAAATCAAACCGGGGCTGTATGGTCATGCGTTCAGATAGCCTTTTTTGACTAATGACAACTTTTTGAAAATATGATATTATTGTAAATATCAAACTTGATGAACAGGGGGAATCTTCTGATATGATTAAGAAAAAAATCTGTATGCTGGGTGCGTTTTCCGTAGGCAAAACATCGCTGGTTCAGCGATTTGTGAAAAGCATATTTTCCGATAAATATCTCACAACCGTCGGCGTGAAGATAGATAAGAAAAGTGTTGTGATCAAAGATAAAGACGTGGAGATGCTGCTCTGGGATATTTATGGGGAAGATGAATTTCAGAAGGTGAAAACCTCGTATCTTCGAGGCGCATCCGGCTATTTTCTGGTTATAGACGGAACACGCAAATCCACGCTGGATACTGCCTTTATCCTCAAAGAAAGAGCCGAAGAGACTATCGGAAAGGTTCCGTTTATTCTGGTGTTCAATAAAGCCGACATTGAGGAAGAATGGGAAATTGAGAGCAAAACAATTCAGGAATTATCGGAAAGCGGCTTTTCCATCATTAAAACCAGCGCGAAAATCGGCATGGGCGTAGAAGAGGCGTTTCTGATGCTTGCTGAAAAGATGTTGGGAGGATAATGCTCACCAAGCTTAAACTTGAACGGTTCAAAAATTTCAAAGATGCCACGCTTGCTTTGGGACCGATGACCGTGCTGATCGGCGCAAATGCTTCGGGAAAAAGCAACATCCGGGATGCGTTTCGCTTTCTGCACGGTATTTCAAGAGGCTACAATCTTGCTGAAATTATTGGTGAAAAATACGGAGAAGGCGGGGTTCTGTTATGGGGCGGCATCCGAGGCGGGATTCGTGAGATAGCGTATTCAGGGGAAGATAATTTTGAAATAACCGTTGATGCTGATGTCAAAGTAACATCTTTACAGTATCATATCCTGATAAATTTATTGAAAGAAAAGAAAATTGTTTTTGAAAATTCTGATACAGCAATAATTTCGGAACTTAATTCAACCCGCTTCTTAGATTTAAATCCGCAAGCCATACGAAATCCGTCTTTTCCGGGGCAGGTTATTTTGGGAGATCGCGGGGAAAATTTATCCTCAGTATTGCAGGCAATTTGCGAAGATTCTCAGCAGAAAAAGACGTTAATTGAATGGATACGCGAATTAACCCCGATGGATGTGGTGGATTTTGAATTTATACCGGATCAGATCGGGCGGATTTTAGTTACATTTGTTGAAAAAAACGGAAAGAAAATATCTGCTTACAGTGCGTCTGATGGCACATTGCGCTTTTTGGCGATGCTTGCGGCGTTGCTGAGTCCTGAACCGGCGCGGCTTTATTTTTTTGAAGAATTGGAAAACGGGCTTCATCCTTCCCGTCTGCATCTGCTTCTTCAACTCATGGAGAAGAAAGCGTTTGAAGGAAAAGTTCAGATTGTTGCCACAACGCATTCTCCGCAATTGTTGAGATTTTTAAGCCCGAAAGCCCTTGAATATGCACATCTGATTTATCGTCTTCCTGATTCTCCGGAAGGACGGATAAAACGGATTTTGGATATTCCGGATGCTGAAAGGCTTATCAAAGAACAGGATATTGCACATCTGCATGATTCAGGCTGGTTTGAAGATGTGATGTATTTTGAACCTTTTGCAAAACAACGGAATCTGACTGACGAACCGGGTAAAGGAAGAAAAACACTTGCACAGGAAGCCGCCAAAGAATATCATCGGATTCGTCAGCTTTGCCCTGAAATGGCAGAACTTGAAGGACGAATCGGATAAATTATTAAGGATAAAATCAATATGCCCAATCTTGCGCCGCCGGTAGTTGACTATATCTGCGATTTAAGCATCAAAGACCGCTATCCCGCATATCTTCTGCTTGATCAGGAGGGTCTGATCAAAGAATGGGGCGGGAATTTAAAGACTTACGGTATATCGGACGTTCAAATCGGTGAAGCGGTCGGAGAAAAGGTTACGTTTTTAGACGGCTTTTTTCCATTGGATGAAGAAAAACTGTTTCTTGCCTGTATTCAGACCGATAGCGGTATTCCTGCGGATGTTCATATTTTTTCCTCAAATCAGGATTGGTGGGTGCTGTTGCTGGATGCTACCGAAAAAGAAGCACAGCGGGTGGTATTGCAGCAAAAAGCCAATGAATTAAGTTTATTAAGAGATAAACACGCAAAAATCATGGATCAGTATCTGGGCAAAGAAATTGCCGAAAAACTGATTCATCTCAATATCCATGAATCCGGAGAATGCAAATTTGCCTCTGTTCTGTTTGCCGATATTTGCGGCTTTACCTCATATAGCGAACAGCGCGCGCCGGTTGAGGTTTTCAAACTGCTCAATTCCTATCTGGCATATATGATTCAGCCGGTGCTGGATGAAGGCGGAATTGTAGATAAAATTATCGGCGATGCGGTCATGGCAATTTTCGGCGTTCTGCCGTCCGGTTTGCCGCCCCCGGTTCAGGCAGTGCAAGCCGCGCTCAAAATGATTGAAAATATGAAAACATTAAATAACGATAGGCAGATGCAGCATCAGGATACGTTTGAAGTGAGCATCGGCATTGCATCGGGGCATGTGTTTTTGGGAATTTTAGGCAGCAAAAACAGACGGACATTAAGCGTGATCGGTCATCATGTCAATCTGGCTGCCCGGCTTGAAGGACAGGCTCGTCCTAACGAAATTCTGATTGATAACAATACATTCAAAGAAATTTCCGATCTTCAGAGCCGCTTTTCCAAAACCCGCTTGGTTTTAAAAGGCATCCGCGAGCCGGTTTCGGTCTTTTCGTATGAGGTAAGCGATGAATAACTGCACGTTTGCGGAAATTTTTTCTGTTTTGGATATAGCGGCTATGGAGCGTCTTGACAACGGCGCCTTTCAACTCATCGGCACGGCGCCGAAGTGGCTGAATCGGTTTTTTCCGGAAATCGCCGATAAAAAACAATACATGGCAGGCGATGAGATTTCGTCTTTTCTGCAACATTTTATGGTTGACGCACAATATTTCTGGAACGCAAAAACCTTCGGAAGATTGAAATCGGAACCATGGGTGGAAACAGATGAAGCAGGAAACGAATGCCCATTTGAAGCCACCGCCATCCATGTATGGGAAAGAAAAATTCTGCTGATTCAGATAGCAAGTTATTCTTATGAAGAAAAACAGGTTATTATCCAAAAAGGGCGCGAACTTGCTTTGGCGCATCATCGTCTGGCTCAGGCAGAAGCAGAACTAAAGAAAGCCAAAGAAGCGGCTGAACGGGCAAGCCAAGCCAAAAGCGAATTTCTGGCAAATATGAGCCATGAAATCCGCACCCCGCTAGCCGGTATTATCGGCATTACCGATATGGCGTTAGGCACGGCTCCTCGCAGAGAACATCTGGAAATGATCGCTCAGTCTGCTCAATCGCTTCTTGGTATTGTCAATGATATTTTGGATTTATCAAAAATAGAAGCGCAGAAGCTCGAATTTTATATTGAAGATTTCGATCTTCACACGCTCATGGAAAAAATTATCAGCGATTTTTTGCTGCGGGCTGAGAAAAAAGGACTTGAGCTGAATTTAAGTATCCTGCCGGATGTTCCCCGATATGTGAACGGAGATGCGGGGCGGCTGCGACAGGTGGTTGTCAATCTGATCGGCAATGCCATTAAATTCACCCATCAAGGCGAAATCGTTCTGAAAATAAAGAAGATTGACGAAAATACGGATAGTGCTGTTCTGTTGTTTTCGGTAAAAGACACAGGCATCGGCATCCCTAAAAATAAATTAACAGAATTATTTCATAACTTCAATCAGTTGGATAGCTCCTATTCTAAAAAATACGGCGGAACCGGACTGGGCTTGGCAATATCCAAAAAGCTCTCAGAAATGATGGGCGGAACTATCGGCGTACAAAGCAAAGAAAATCAGGGAAGTACGTTTTATTTTACCGCCAAATTCAGAATTGCATCAGAAAAAAGAATGACCGCGCCGGAAGAAGATCACGGGGAAAACATACAGGCGCGTCTGAATATATTGCTTGCCGAAGACAATGCCTTTAATCAGAAAATCATGTCTTATTTTCTTGCCAAAGCCGGGCATGACGCGGTGATTGTATCCAATGGTAAAGAGGTGCTGGAGGCTTTGAAAATTCAGCAATTTGATCTGATTCTGATGGATGTGCAGATGCCGGAAATGGATGGCATTGAAACCACCAAAGCCATTCGCAGTGCAGAAAATCCGATTCCGATTATTGCCCTGACCGCCTATGCCATGAAAGGCGACAGAGAACGCTTTCTTGATGCAGGAATGGATGATTATCTTTCCAAGCCGGTGAAATTGGAAGACCTTTCCAAAGCAATCCGGCGAGTGAGCCAACTTTCCCGGAAATGAATTTCCGGGCTATTTTGTGTCGTCCCGCCGGGACTCTGATTTGTCCCGTAGGGACATCCCGTAATAGCGCGGCAATTTATTGCCGTGTGATAATTCCGGGGCGGAGATTCGGAAGAAATTACTTTTTTACGCGCTCCACATATTCGCCGGTGCGGGTATCTACCCGGATATATTCGCCTTCTTCCACAAATGGCGGCACCTGCACAACATAGCCGGTCTCCAGCGTTGCGGGTTTGGTGCTGCCTGCGGCTGTATCTCCCTTTGCCCAAGGGTCTGATTTTACGATTTTCAAATCCATAAAATTCGGAAGAGATACGCCGATAGCCTTCTCGCCAAAGAACAATATGTTGCAAATCGTATTTTCTTTAAGAAAATCCATACCTTCCCCCACCTGCTCTTTTTTCAGAAATTCCTGCGTATAGGTAGAGGTGTTCATAAAACAATAATTATCACCGTCATTGTAGAGATATTCCATCTCATGCTCTTCCAGATGTGCCTCGTTGAATTTCTCGCCTGAACGATAAGTTCTCTCGAACTGAATACCCGTAACCATATTTTTCAGACGGCATTTGTAAAGCGCCTGTCCTTTGCCCGGCTTGACAAAGGAAAATTGGGTAATGATATAAGGTTCGCCGTCTATTTCGATTTTAAGACCTTTTTTCAGGTCGCCGGATTCATACATTGTACAAAGTTCTCCTTGATAATCTTTCCTGTTGGTTTATAAAAAAATGAAATTCAGGCATTGGAAAGGCTTTTTTGCAGCCATACCAGCAATCCGATCACGATGAACGCGCCCGGAGCAAGCAGCATAATCCCCATGTCCTCATAGCCCGCTGCATATAACGCCGCAGGAACAACCTTGATGCCGAAAATCTTGCCTGCGCCAAGCAATTCCCGGATAAACGACACCATGACCAGCACAAATCCGTAGCCCAGTCCGTTGCCAAGTCCGTCAATAAACGAAGACATCGGTGGATTGCCCAGCGCGTAAGTTTCGGCTCTGCCCATGACAATGCAGTTGGTGATAATCAGCCCCACAAATACGGACAACTGTTTGCTGATCTCATAAAAAAACGCTTTCAGAACCTGATCTGCCAAAATAACCAGCGTGGCAATAATTGTCAACTCAGCAATGATGCGGATATTTCTCGGAATGGCATTTCTCAATAAAGACACGGCAAAGCTTGAAAACGCCACCACCAAGGTCAGCGATAATGCCATGACCAGCGCGGTTTTCATCTGTGCGGTTACTGCCAGCGTGGAGCATATTCCCAAAATCTGAACCGAAATCGGGTTATTTTTCCACAACGGCAGCGAAAATACTTTGAATGTTTTGCTTTTGAATATCTTCATATCAAGATCCTGATAGTAAATTTCTTATGGAAATAAACGAAGTTCATGCCATAGTCAATGAAAATTTCAAACTGCCCATAAAGCATTTAAAAATTGTTCCCCGAAAGCGCCCATTTCCGGCGGCATCGGTGAAACATCCTGCGAGTTTATAAATATTGTTGCGTTGAATTTTTCAGAGCGAAGATAAATATAACCCGGATAATATCGGATAAAAAAATTGTCTATCGCCTTGAATAACGCGGGATTTACGCTTGTCAGAATCAACGCGCCGCCTTTGGGCATTCGGGAGATAAGCGATTGCAACCTCACCCCTAGCCCCTCTCCGATGTGGAGATGGGAAGAGGTTTGAAATACATCTGCCCTGAAAAAAATCAATTCCGGACAAATCCTGCCCTCAACCGCTTCGAGCCGCTCAAGCGCAGAGTTCATATCGCCCGGCACATATCGCAGATTTCCCATATAATTGAACTTGTTTTTCAGATTTGTTGAAATATTATGCGGATACTGATAAAAATGCTGAGGCTGCAAATCATTGACACCGAAAATTTCCACGCACGGATGACAAACAGCCACGATATTTGCCGATACGCTTTTGCCAAAGCCGAATTCAAGATATACCGAAGGCTTCACAATCGCGCTGTAATAAGCCAGCAGATATAATGCAGGAAATTCCTGATCCGACATCAACTCATGTCCGAAAATCTTCAATATCTGGTTTATTACATTTTTATCTGCCAAATACTGACACAGTGCGTTTCGGGTCAGCGTTGCAGCAGGGCTGAGATTTCGCTCGCTTTGGCGAATCGCTTTGGGCGGACAGGCGTAAAATTCCAATGGCTTATCTGCCAACCCCCAATTTGCGTCATTGACTTCAATCGTCATATTGACCACGTTATGCGGATTCGCGTTGGCATTGATGTCTTTACCGCGCAACGCCGGATTCTGATCCATATCATAAGAATAAATGCCGAAATAGGACAATTCCACGCACCGATGACTTAAATTCATCCGCAAGCCCAGTTCAATATCCCACCAGCCCCAGCCTTTGAGCCGCTCGTCAAAGCCCCGACTTGCCTCATAAAATTTTCTGTGCATGAGCATCGCGCCCATGTTGCCGTTCAAGCCCGGATAAAATTGCCCGTCCCAGAGCAGATGCGTATTTTTAATGAGAAAATCTTCCAGTACTGCCATATCCGGCTTTTTATCCAATAACTGCCACGGAATATATTTGCGCCGAATCAGCATGTAGGCATTTTCAACATCAAAAGAAGCCGGAAATCCGCCTTTAAGAATTTCGACAAGATTTTTAAGGCTCATTGACGGAAAAAATACATCTGCGGGCGTGAACATGATGTATTTGCCGGATGCTCTTCTGAACGCCACATTGGCGGCAAGCGCGGAATTGAATGCGCTTTTCGGCGGATTCTGCGGCGCGGCAATCTGCGGCGGCACATAGACAAAGCGGCATATCTGCCATGCTTCGGGAATCAGATTGAGCGCGTCTGAAAGCCGGACTTCGCTGTTCCAATCCGTAATGATAATTTCAACGCTGTCTTGCAGATTCAAAGCAAAAACATTTCTTGCAGTGAAATTCAGCGCGGTTTCCATGCGATACAAAAAATCGCCGCAATAATTGTCATTTCTGCCCATCATGCAGATTGAAAGAATGCGAGTCTGTATATCCAAGTTATCATGTCCTCATAAAAAAACAGGGGGGTCAGGCTTTTTGTTGAACCATTTCAGTTAAAATTCCGACTATCTTTTCAATGTCATTTATATAGTAATGATCTGTATCAATATATGCCGTATCTTCTGTGAGCTTTAAAAATTTCCATTCATCTCCTGTGGTTACTGCGCCATAGACAGAAGACGGATGATGTCCTTCATTTTTATTATATATTTCGGAAGCATACATTTCTGCAATACACTGCCCCAGCCCTGCGATAATATTCTCATTTTTTGCTTCTGCTATGGTAATAACCGGACTGTCTAAAAAAAGCTGTTCGGGAGAATTGCTGATGATAAAATCACAAAATCCTGTCAGCCCTTTTTCTTTATCAACATTAAAGTCTATTCCGGAAAACAGACTGATTTTATCCGGAAATTTATCTTTTATTTCCAGTAAGATATTTATAATAATCAGCTCTGATCTGGCTTTTTCGGTATTGATTGCCAGAGCCAGCGGAACATTTCTCTTCAAGGTATCTTTAAGATAATTGCTTATTTCAACAGGTCTGATATGAGAAAAGACAGAGTTTCTCTCAACAAGTTTCAAATTCAGTTCAGATCTGACTTTTTTTAAGTTAAAATCACTGTATGCCATAGTTTTATCTCCTTAAACAAGATAGAAAAACCCACATCGAACAAGAAAGGGCTTCAGCGTTATCAGGAATGCGATTTTTACAGAAGGGTGATAGCGATACTGCTTTTTATCAGGCAGTATTTTTCTTCGGACATCTTCAGATAGTTGAATAGTATCGTTACATAAACCACAAAAGGCTATCGGGGTGATAGCCTCAGTAATTTTAGCAGGCGGAACAATCCTCACAGGTTTTTTCAAATCCCTTTCGACCATTTTCAGGAATCTTTTGTATCCACAACCCCAAATTTGGGAGTTGCCTGAATTGGTAATGCATAGTTATCATCCCTATTGTTTGTTAGGAATTAATGATAATGTACCCGATTCAGTGTGTCAAGGAATTTTGTGTCCGTATTCAGAACTCATTATCTCCATATCAAATTCAAAATACCGAAAAATTTCAAAAAAAGTTCTGACTATCACCGTCAAAAAAAAACTCCGGAATAATATACCACGCCAAGCTTATACCAAATCGCTTTCAAACCCACCTAACCCCCC
>DYRC01000151.1:7398-9436 GCA_020718925.1 Desulfonema limicola | reverse complement strand
GAATTTTTAAAGAACCGGATGATCAGATTATGAAACAGATACATTCCGTAGCTCATATTCCCCATAATCGCGCAAAATGAAATAAATACAGACTTCTTTTCTGTGATGTTCATCAGAAACGGAAATAAGACAATGGCATATCCTATCGCGCATAACATCGTAAAAAAGGATTTGAAAAACAGATTCTCATTAATCCCCTGATCTCCGTATATCACAAAAAACCGGGAAAGCGCGTATAAAATTGCAAATCCTATAACAAATATAAATATTTGGTACAAAGGGCGGATATTCGCATTCTGATATGTTGTATATATTCTGAATAACAGGATTCCCGCAATAAATTCCGTCATCATTCCGGGAAGATGAACTGCTGATAATTCAACAAATCCCGGATTTGACATATTTGAACTATTGAGGACAATGATAAGCCTTATTATCATAAAAACAATAAATAGCAAAGAAATAGAATGCTTATATCTTGATGTTGAAAATGCCAGTATCGGAACGAACAGGTAAAATTCAATTTCTATGGGCAGACTCCAGTATGCGGCATTGAAAAACAATGCCTCTTTCACAGAATCAGTCGTATGAAGAAAAAAAAGATGCTTGATAAAATAACCCCATCTCTCCGGCACAGCGTCTGAAAATATATAGTAAAAAATCAATGAACAAAAATACAGAGGATATATTCTGAAAAATCTTCTGACAGCGTAAGGGAGAAGCTCTATCTTGCCTGCATAAATCATTCGGGCAAAAACAAGTCCGCTGATCACAAAAAACAGATTCACGCCGGTTGCAAAAAAGTTCAACACGCTCCTGTCTTTGACAAAAGAAGCCGCATAATGAGAGGTCAGCACCATCCACGCGGCAATTCCGCGAAATAATTCAATTGCCGGATTCATGCTTTGCCACAAGCCTGTACTGAATGGTTTCCAGACTCTCAACATCATAATCAGGATGCTGAAGTGTCCAATCTTGGGGCAGGGGAAGTTTTTCGCACTCCCACCGGATAATCTGCCATCCGCTCTGATGAAACCAATGTTCCCAATTTTTTTTCGTACCGAATCTCAGATGACTGACGCATAAAATTCCGGCAGGCACTTCATCCCAGCGTCCGCACAGCAAATCCTGAACAATCGTCCAATGTCCGACATTCGGAACAGAGACAATCAGCAGCCCGTCCGGTTTTAACCATTTATGCAATGTTTTCAATATCTCCCAAGGATACGGCAGATGCTCAAGCACATCTCCGCAGACGATCCGATCAAATCTGATCTTGTCAGAAAACGGAAGCGAATGAATATCCGCACAGACTGCCATATCTGCCGATAATTCAGCTTGCCGCAGGGCGTTCTGATTGACATCAACGCCGATCCAGCAAATATCAGGATATTGTTCTTTGCAGGTTTTTGCCATCAGCCCGGTATCGCATCCGAGTTCAAGCACCATGCCGCGCCAATCGCACATTTTCAACAAATCATGTCGGCATCCTGAATCTTTAGTCGCCGTGAAGGAATGCAGCCAGCTCTCACAGAAAATCCGATATTCCTGCGGATATTTTGCCCAATATTCAGGAACTTCTCCGATAGCAAGTGCTTTGGGCAGCATATTCAGGACGGAAATCGGGACAATCACCAAGCAGAAATTTTCCTGCCGCGTTTCTCTGCAAATCATCCAGCGCGTCTCAGCCTTGAATGCCGAAGCCCGCTCCAAGCCTGAAAGTGTCTGATATGCCGGAATATTCAAGCCTTCCCGCCATGCCGGATGCTGATTTCCTAGCGGCACATTGATTTTTTCATCCGCGCCGTCCTGCAACACCGCGTTTATCCAGAGATTCCAGCAGTCATGGCTATACCAGAAGTTCGGATCAAAAATTATGCCGACCAGCGAATTTTTCTGATATTCAATAAACTCCGATACGGTTTGTGATGCCGGTATTGAACGGATTTCAAACGGCGGCTCACCCATCCTGCGGGCAAGCATCTGTTCCGGCGGTTCAGAATCTGTATCGTTATTTATGATGTAAAATTGAATCATT
>DYRC01000151.1:0-7298 GCA_020718925.1 Desulfonema limicola | reverse complement strand
GGTAAAAGTTCTGCGGCTACCCATCGCTCAGGGGCTTGCCGAATCCGCGTTTCAAGAAATTGATATATGGGCAGCATCGTATTTTCCGGACTTTCGGGATCAATCTCTTTCGGACAAAGACTTTCAATGCGATATGAGCCGGTTTTTCGGTGCGTACAGATAAACGCGCCGATAAGACTTTTGGTCTTTTTTGCCATAAGCCACGCACCTAACGGCATTTTAAATGTTTTTCCCAGAAAAGAAATCGGAACAGACTTGGAAATTCCGGGAGTATCGCCTAAAATAACCACCGTTTCACCCTGTTGAAGCGCGTTATAAAAAAAGCGCAGATTGTTTTCATAATGAACAATCCTGCCGCCACGCATATAAAGTCCCATATCACTGTATTTTTTATGAAAAAAATCCATAACAGACGGATGAACACGCGGGTCTTCAACCACATTCGAGCTTAGTCCGTTGATGGTCAGCCCGAATACGCCCAAAAGCGCAATGCCCATTGCAAAACTGTCATAATGAGCGGTCATCAGAATCATGCCTCTTTTCTGCTTCTGAATTTCCAGCAATTCATCCAAGCCCTCTGCATAACTTCTGCCTGCAATTTCAGACATAAGGCGCTGTTGCCCGAAAACAGCCCCCTGCCATTCTTCGCGTGAATTATGAACAAATCGCATTGCTGTTTTAAACGCCAATTCAAACTTATTTGCCTTTGGAAGAAGCATCTGCATTGCCTGATAGGTGCGGGTTCTGACATAATTATGGCGCAATGCCATAGACCGCCAATCATAATCTGCTATGGCATGAATAACCCCCCGAAGTTTAGCAAGATTTTCCCCTAAAAACAGGGGCAGTTTTGCCATAAACGGAAGAAGCATTCCGTAATCAAACCGTTGAATCCGATGTCCTGAACTTTCTCCGTAAAGCATCACTTATTCTCCTTAAAATATTAAATTTTCAGTTCAGACGCCATTGATGCTCCATCCACAGCATTCCGAGTTCGGGGCGCTCGCTTTGAATGATAAACGGAGAACTGAGCCGCTCGTCAATCACTCTGAGAGCGTGCTGATCGCCGACAACCGCTTTGATTCGATAGCTCCCTGCCGCTATCGGAATATTCGGAATTGTCATTTCTGCAATCTGTTCCCCTGAAAACTCAATCGGCTCAAATCCGGCAAGTTTGGTCAGAGAGGCAAAAATCAACTGCCCGTCCGTCCGCTCTATGCCGATGCCCAAATGCCCTTTTACCGTATCAACAATGCACCGGGTTTTAACCCGAATCCGCATGGTTTGAAACTGACGAAAAGATTCTGCCCGGTTTCCGGCATCATCTAAGGCTGCAAGATCTTCAATCACCACATCCGGCGCGGCATCTCCTGACACAGCAGATGCTGAAGGATACGCTTTTCCGTTTTTTTCTTCCACATAATTCAGATATTCCGAAACTACGGCAGACGTTTTGCCCTGACTGCGTATCCGCCCTTCAGCCAGCCATAAACTGTTCGCGCATAACTCATTGATAAGATACATGCTATGACTGCACACAACGATGGTTTTGCCGCTTTCTTTGAATCCCATCATTCTTTCAACGCATTTTTGCTGAAATCGCTGATCTCCCACGCTCAAGGCTTCATCAACAATTAAAACATCCGGGTCAACGCTGGTGGCAATTGAAAACGCAAGGCGCATCACCATGCCTGAAGAATAGGTTTTAATGGGTCTGTCTATAAACACGCCGATGTCGGCAAATTCAATCATTATCGGTTCTTTTTCTCTGATTTCGGCGCGGGTTAAGCCCAGTAACGCCGCATTCAGATGAATATTCTGCCGCCCTGTAAATTCAGGATGAAAACCGGAGCCGAGTTCCAACAGCGCGGCAACTCTGCCATTAACCACAACTTCGCCCGAACTCGGTGTGAGCGTTTTGGCTAAAATTTTTAAGAGCGTGCTTTTTCCTGCTCCGTTTTCTCCGATAATGCCGATAGTTTCTCCGAATGCCGCAGAAAAAGAAATATCGCTCAAACTGTTCACCGGCTGATGAAACGGCTTTCTGAAAAAGGCTTCTTTGAGCCTGTCAAAGGGCTTTGCATAAAGCCGGTATGTTTTGGAAACATGGCTGAGAGATAGCGCAATCATAATTACAAAACATCTCCGAAAGCCGGTTTTGCCCGCATAAAAAACCACGCGCCGAAAATATAAGACATAGCGGAAAAACTCCCTACCAGCCCAAATTCCATCCAAGAGAAGCGGTGAATCAGCAAAATATTGCGATAAAGTTCGACAAACATGCTCATCGGATTGATGGCAATCACCGGGCGGAGAAATTCAGGAATCATTGATGCGGGATAAATGATCGGCGTGGCATAAAACCACACCATCAGAATAATGCCCAGAATTTCGCGCATATCCCGGATAAACACGCACAGCGCGGCAAGCAGATAGCAGATTCCCGAAATAAAAAACAGTTGGGTAAGTATCAGCAGCGGCAGATACAGCCACGTCAGATGAGCATATCCGATAATAATCAGATATAACAGAAAAAAATACATGCCCACGCCATTGATAATAGCCCCGGACAGCACCACGCCCACAGGCAGCAATTCCACCGGAAAAACCACTTTGGTAATCAGATTCGCGTTTTCAATCAGAACCCCGACAGATTTGGACAGGCTTTCGGCAAACATCAGCCAGGGGAAAAAGCCTGAGAGAAAAAATACAAAAAAACTGTCTGTGCCGGTTTCTTCAATTTTCACCTGAATCCGCATAACCATTGAGAATATAAAGTAATAGACAACGATATTGACTATCGGATGAATCAGTGTCCAGAAAATACCGGCAACTGAGCCGATAAATCGTCCTTTGATTTCGCGCCCGATAAATTCTTCCAAAAGATGCCGATAGCCAAATACGGAGCTTATCGGCGTTTTCATCAATCTGAGTGTTTTTAGTATCATCTGAACGCGGGTATATACATTAGATAGGTGAATAAGTCAATTTATACCGATTCGCTATCAAAGCACCCCTCCCCCGGCCCCTCCCCTGAAAGGAGAGGGGAGTACTGATGACGTCTCCCCCTTCCCTTTCAGGGAAGGGGGCCGGGGGGTTAGGTGAGTTTGACAGCGATTTGGTATTATGTCGAACTGCCGGATTGAAAACTGATCCGCGGATCAATCAGGACATAGCAGAAATCAGATAAGATATTGCCGATCAGCCCCAGAATGGAGGTCAGAGACAAAATCCCCATAAACACCGGATAATCGCGCCCGACAATGGCTTCAAGGCTTAATCGCCCCATGCCCGGTATCTCAAATACCTGCTCAATAATCACGGAACCGGCAAACATGATGGTTAAAATCGAACCGAAGCCTGTGGCAATCGGAATCATGGCGTTTCTCAAGGCATGTCCCCAAACTGCCCGCGAAAAACTTCCGCCTTTTGCCAGCACCGTGCGGATATAATCTTTGCCGATTTGTTCTAACAGGGAATTTTTCATCAGCAGCGTCAGCACGGCAAAATGTCCGAGCATGTAGCACAAAATAGGCAGAAAGGTATGAGAGGCAATATCTTTGATTTTTTCCCAAAAGCTTAATGCGGCAAAATGTTCGGATTGAAAGCCGGATACCGGAAAAATATCCCATAATCCTTCGGTCGTGCCGCAAAACAGCATTTTCATCACCATGCCGAAAGCAAATGGCGGAATGGCATAGCCCACAAACACGATAACGCTCGACATCACATCAAAGCGTTTTTCATGCCTAAGCGCTTTGAAAATGCCCAGCGGAATGCAAATCAGATAAGACAGAACAAAGCCGGTAATGCCGAAAATCAGCGATACGTTGAATCGCTCCTCAATCAGTTGCCATGCGGTTTTATTCGGGAATTTGTAGGATTCCATCTTCATGCCGATCCGATCCCGGATCAGCCAGGTCCAATAGCGTTCATAAAACGGCTTGTCAAACCCGAAATGCACTTCAATGGCTTTGCGCTGTGCTTCTGAAATCGAAGAGCCTGCCTGCTGACCTCTGCCGGCTTCTCCCTGCCCTATGCCTTTCATCTGCATAATTGCCTGTTCCACGGGACCGCCCGGCACAAACTGAATCAGCAGAAAACATAAAAAAGTAATGCCGATAAAGGTAGGAATAATCAATAAAAATCGTCTGATAAAATAATCGCTGCGTTCCATTCAAATCCCACCGCCCCCTTAAGAAAGGGGGAAATCAGGGGTTATTGTCCTGCGACTTCTTTGCCGCAGTGCTTGCAGATATTGGCTCTGCATTTGATGATTTCAGCACAGAACGGGCATTCCCGCGTAAAATGCCGCTCATGAATTTTCAAAACAGCGTCGTTGACTTTCTGCTGAATCAGTTCATTACCGAATTTTAAGCTCTTAAGCGGATCAATTGCCTCCAATTCGCCGATATCGCCTATCATTTCCGCCGCCTTCAGACGAACTCGCGCAGGTTCGCAAGGGTCTGTCAGAAGGCTTAACACGCCTACGCCATCTTTGGATACATAGCAGTCCGCCAAAATGGAAAAGCCTTTTTTGATGTTTTCTTTGAGCTTTTCTTCTTCCAGCATAGCCGCGTCGTCAAGAAGCTGTCCTTTTGCGCCGTGCGGGCTGAATACCGGCATACATTCGTACTGCTCCGTACCCGGATAGCACATGCAGCGATAAGAGGCGGTCTGCCCGTAATTTTCCTCAAGATTTTTCCAGCCCTCTTTATATAACGAGCAATCGTCATTAAAGCAGACATACAGATACGGCACACCCCAGCCCAATCCGTCGCTGAATGTCATAGACGGAGCTTCCCACAAGCTCATTTCCATATTGCAATGCTGACAGCGGGGCTTTGGCTGGGACATAATTTTTTCAAAAACGTCTTCTTTGGTTTCAAAAGACATCAGTCTGACCTCCGGTTTTGTGTTTTTATCCTGTTCACCGAAAGTAAGCCCCGTTTTCCTGTTGTCAACCGAATCTGCTGTTCAGCCGCATTATCGGAATTTCTGCATCACCCGCTTAAATCCGGGCATGGCATTGATAATCGTTTCATCATCCACGCAAAAAGCAATTCTGAAATGCCCGGGTCCGCCGAATCCGCTGCCCGGAACTGTCAGAATCAGTTCCTCCTGAAGCGATTGAACAAATTTCACATCATCTGCAATAGGCGATTTCGGAAACAGATAAAATGCGCCTGCGGGCTTTGTAAATTCATAGCCGCTTTCAGCAAGTCCATTACACAGTAAATCGCGTTTTCGGGTGTATGCCGAAAGGTCTGCACTCATTCCCTGAACCGCCGCAACAGCCCGCTGCATCAGCGCAGGCGCGTTGACAAAGCCCAGAATCCGGTTGGATAACGCCATGCCGCCCAGCAGTGCCGGTTTATATGTGGCTTGCGGATTGACCGCAATAAATCCGATGCGCTCGCCGGGAATGGAAATATCTTTGGAATACGATGTGGCAATAATACTTTCCCGATAAGAGGCAAAAATGCTTGGGACTTTAATGCCATCATAAACAATTTTGCGATACGGCTCATCAGAGAGCAGATAAATCGTTCGGTTAAGTGATTTTCCCTTTTCTTCCAGCATTTTTCCCAACTGTTTCAGGCTGTCTTCCGAATATACCTGTCCGGTGGGATTGTTGGGCGAGTTGATCAGAATGGCTTTGGTTTTATCCGTGATGGCGCCTGAAATAGCGTCAATATCCAACGTGAAATCCGGCTTTGTCATCACCGTCTTCAACACGCCGCCGTGATTATCCACATAAGTATTGTATTCCACAAAATACGGTGCCGGAGAAATCACTTCATCGCCGGGATCAAGAATGGTTTTCAGAATCACATTCAGCGCACCCGCAGCTCCGCAGGTCATAATCACTTCATCGGCGGTTACGGCAGCGCCCTGTTCTTCAGAAAGATAATCTGCTACCGATTTGCGGACATGCGGATAGCCGATATTGGGCATATAGCCGTGCTTTCCTGCTTCACGCGAATTTACAATCTCGCTTAATGCCGTATAAAAGCTTTCAGGCGGCGCAAGGTTCGGATTTCCGAGACTGAAATCAAAGACATTTTTCGCGCCGTGCATGGCTTTCAGTTTCGCGCCTTCTTCAAACATTTTGCGGATCCATGACGATTTGGACATCATGGATTCGATTTTTTTGGATATGGTCATGGCAATCCCTATGCAGACTGAACCGATTTGACTCCGGGGACTTCTTTTTTCATTAAGCGTTCAATGCCGTTTTTCAAGGTCATCTGAGACATGGGGCATCCGGCGCACGCGCCTTTAAGCCGCACTTTGACAATGCCTGTCGCTTCTTCTATTGAAACCAATTCCACGTCTCCGCCGTCTGCCTGAAGCGATGGACGGATTTTATTGATGACTTCCTGGACTTTTTCTTTCATTACAGATTCTCCTTGTTTGAATTATGCTTACGGATTAGCATGATTTTAATTCAACTTCAAGTGGTTTCTGGATTGCTGAATATAAAATTGCAGTGATTCATAACTCAATAGTTCGGACAGTTTTTATACGGCGACAGATCCGAGATTTATAATCCGCTCATAGCCGTCAGCAGATTTTATCGAACCGAAGTCAGTACCTGACATATCACAGAATCGTTTCAGTAAATATTCATTGAAGTTACGGATTTGTACGGAAGCAGCGGAGCATCCCGGGTTGAAGTCGGAATAAAATGATGTGTTGCTTCTGCAAAATCAAGGAGGTGATGAAGATTGATGTTATGGCATTAATAGTTGATTTACCTGAGCATAATCTCAATTCTTCTGTTAAGGAACCTGTATGGTAAATTGTCCCGGAACCAGAATCTGAATCACACCTGCCCAATTACATATCAATTTGGAGCTATCATTCAACGCCGGCATATTTCCCAACAAAACGGTCGGAGAACCGGGTATCCATGGCGCAGATGTTACCGGAATACAAGGCATCGGCGTCAAGACCCCTGATGCTGCTGACGTAGCCGATGCTACCGCAGGATTGGCAAGCGAACTGCACATCCCGAACGGTAAGATGTTTAGCATAGGTATATTATCCATAATATTCGCCATAGGCTGATTACATGCCATAGTTTTATTGGTCGGCAGGATTATCAATGTACTAGGCGCGACACCAAAGGAACATTGTAATGTGGCACCATTGCAAACCGCCAGTCCCATAATTTCTCCTTATCCGAGTAATTCATCTTACACGATAATGCTCAAAAGCTGTAACAAATGACATTGTAAATCCTTTTGAAATTTATATCCGAACAGATTGAAAAAAGCAACGGAAAATATGAA
>DYRC01000150.1:8160-9450 GCA_020718925.1 Desulfonema limicola | reverse complement strand
CGAAACGGAGAGGGGAGTAATCACTCTTCCCCCCCTTCCCTTCCAGGGAAGGGGGTCGGGGGGTTAGGTCCGAAGGGGGCTGGGGGGTTAGGTCCGAAAGCGTTATCAATCTTGCGCCGGGCGTTGAAAATTTCCGTAACACCTTATGCACATTCTCAGGCGTTTCATTATGCGGTGTGATTTCAGACATCGGCACGCGGCGCCGGGTGTCTTTTGTGCCTTCGCCCAGCCGCACCAGCGCAAGAAAGCCGCGTTTTGCAATGCGTTTTTCAGAATCGGAAAGCGCATCAAAAAGCCGTCCTGCTTCTTTTGCCAAAGCGCCGCCCACGCCGCCGATGTCTTTAAGCGTTTCGGCAGGTTCGATATTTTTTGCCATGCCGTTCCAAATCTGAGTAAGCGCAAATTCCAAAAGCGGCAACACGCCTTCGTGGTCTCTGCTCTGCTCAATCAGCAAATCAACGGTTGATTTATCAATGGGATGTCCGGCTTTTTCAGCAGGCTTGGCAATAGCTCGGCGCAATTGTTCTTCATTCATAGCCGGAACAATCACACTATTTAGCGCAATGATATGGCTCAATTCAGGATGCGTCTGTGTCTGTGTCAGAAAATCGCTGCGGAGCGTCATCACGACAAACACGCGATTTGATTTGTCTTTTGCCGCATGAAGCAGGTTTTCGATAAAGATTCTGCGCTCTTCAACATCATCGCAAAGGGAATAAATTTCTTCAAACTGGTCAACCAGAATTACGAGCGGCGAAGTGTCAATATCGGGCAGTGCGTGGGCAATGCGGCGCAATCCGTCAGTATCGGAGTTTTCACGCCATTTTTCCTGAAAATTACGAACTTTATCCAACACCACCTTATCCTCGAAGACAATTCTTTCAAGAATATTTGTCAGGGATTCAATAGGATGTGTCCCCGGCACAAACACGGCAACGCGGGCTTTTTTCATTGCGGCAAGCGGATTTCGGGCAAGTTCGGGAATCAAGCCTGCTCTTGCCACAGAAGATTTGCCGGAGCCGGACGGACCCAGAATCGGCATAAATCTCACCGCATCATCTGATTCTGACAGACTCCGGTATTTTTCCCAAAGCGTCTTGGTCAGTTCTTCACGCCCGAAAAAGCGATCCGAGTCCTGCTCATGGAAAGCGGACAGCCCTTTATACGGATTGGGTCCGATAGAAGGCGGCGGCTGGTCGTCAATCTGCTCTTTGTGCTGAGTGAAGATTTGAATGATGACATTATGGTCGCCGGAAATCAGATTGCTGCCGTTGACGCCGCTGCTGATTT
>DYRC01000150.1:0-8060 GCA_020718925.1 Desulfonema limicola | reverse complement strand
GATTCTACTCCACTTTGACCGTAATCTGTTTGGATTCGGATTTTTCAGGCTTGGGGATTTCGATTTCCAGTACGCCGTCTTTGAATTTTGCCTTGATTTGATCAGGATCAATCATAGGCGGCAGGGTAAAAGATCGCTGAAAAGAGCCGGAATTTCTCTCGCGGCGATAATAATTTTCCTCTTTGATTTCCTTATCCGATGCCCGGGAGCCTTTGAGCGTCAATATGTTTTCCCGCACTTCGATTGAAACATCTTCTTTTTTAACGCCCGGAATCTCCGCATGAATCATAATCGAATCGCCCTTGTCATAAATATCTGCCAAAGGTTTCCAATCTCCCATTGAAAAATCCTCCTCGCCGGATTTTGACGGAAACGCATCTTCAAACAAACGGTTAATACGGTCTTGCAGCGTTGCAATATTTTTAAACGGATCCCATCTGACAATCGCCATAGCACACCTCCGAAATTATATTATCAAATCAATTCCTTAGCCTTTTTACAAGAAAATTTAATCACCATTTTGAGGCTGTCAAGATTTCTATTTTTCTTTTCAGACAATGCGCCCGTGCGATAAACCGTCCGGGTTTTTTTATTGACATTTCGGGCAGATCAGATAATATCATCAACGTGTTTCTGATGTTGAATTTTGAAAAAAACGCTGACGATAATTACGGAGAAATCAATGAAAGGCATTATACTTGCGGGCGGATCAGGCACGCGGCTGTATCCGATTACTCAGGTGGTGAGCAAGCAACTGCTGCCGCTTTATGATAAACCCATGATTTATTATCCTCTTTCGGTTCTGATGTTTGCCGATATTCGGGAGATACTGATCATATCAACGCCCCATGATCTGCCATTGTTCAGAAAGCTTTTAGGAGATGGCTCTCAATGGGGAATTTCTTTTTCTTATGCGGAACAGCCCAAGCCTGAAGGATTGGCGCAGGCGTTCATTATCGGGCGGGAGTTTATCGGTCATGGCACCGTGTGTATGGTGCTAGGCGATAATGTGTTTTACGGAGACGGGCTTATCCGCAAACTTGAAAATTCTGCCAAGCTTGAAAAAGGCGCGGTGGTATTCGGATATTGGGTCAGAGACCCGGAACGCTATGGCGTGGTCAGTTTTGATAAAAACGGCAATGCGCTGGATATTAAGGAAAAGCCCAAAAAGCCCAAATCAAATTACGCGGTAACCGGCTTGTATTTTTATGACAATCAGGTGTCTGATATTGCGGCAGGTCTCAAACCGTCACCCAGAGGAGAACTTGAAATCACTGATGTCAATATGGTGTATCTGAAAATGGCGCAGTTGAAGGTGGAAAAGCTGGGGCGCGGTATTGCATGGTTAGATACCGGAACGCATGAGACCCTGATGCAGGCATCCGATTTTATTGAAACCATTGAAACGCGGCAGGGGCTTAAAATTGCCTGTCCTGAAGAAATTGCATTTCGCAAGGGCTATATTGATGCGGCGCAGATTGAAAAATTGGCGCAGCCATTACTCAAAAATGCTTATGGTCAATATCTGATCAATATGCTTTCTCAGATGAGGGATATGGATTAAATATCGGTTTTATCTTCAGAATGATGTTGATGACACATACAGGATAGACAACCATGTATAACACTTTTTTCGGATTTAAGGAAAAGCCTTTTCAGCTTGTTCCCAATCCCGCATATCTGTTTTTAAGCAAAAGCCATGAAGAGGCACTGGCGCACCTGAGCTACGCGGTCTCTCAGGGCGATGGCTTTGTGGAAATCACCGGAGAGGTCGGCACCGGCAAAACCACGCTATGCCGGGTATTTCTTGAAAATCTGGATCGCAATATCGAAGCTGCATATATTTTCAATCCCCTGCCGGATGCGGTTCAGTTATTGAAAACCATTAACGAAGAGTTCGGCATTTCGGCAGCTTCTGATAACCGCAAGGAACTGATTGATATTCTGAATACCTTTCTGATGAAAAAAAAGGCTGAGGGCAGGCGGATTATTCTGCTGGTGGATGAATCTCAGAATTTAAGCAAAGAGGTGTTGGAACAGTTGCGGATGTTGTCAAATCTGGAGACCACCACCAGCAAGCTTTTGCAGATTATTCTCGTGGGACAGCCTGAATTGCGCGACCTGCTGGATTCGCGTGAGCTTCGGCAATTGGCACAGCGAATCACATTAAGCTGCCATCTCATGCCGCTCAATCTGAAAGAAACGCGGGAATATATTCATCATCGCATTCGGATTGCATCTCAGAAATCGGGGATAAATTTCAGCAATTCGGCAATCAGCGCGATTTATACTTATGCTTCCGGCATTCCCCGCCTGATTAACATTGCCTGTGATCGCGCGCTGCTGGTGGCTTTCGGATTGAATCAGCACAAAATCACCGGCAGCATTGCCAAAGCCGCTATCCGGGAGCTATCCGGGCGGGCAGACAGGCATTTCGGTCTTCGGAAAAGCAACGCGCCGATATTCATTCTGTGCTTATCCCTGATTGTTCTGGGAGCGGCGGTATTTCAGGCAGTTCAATGGCTTAAACCTGCACCGCCATCTGAGATGCCCAAGATAAGCTTATCTGAAAAAAAACCGGTTCCGATCATCAAAAAGCCGGAAGCTATTCCAGAACCTCCGCAAAAGCCCGACCCGCCTGAAAAGCCTGCTGAAGCCGCACAGGATTTCGGAGAATTGCTGAAAAAAACAGATATTGCTGCGTCCAAAATCTTTGCCATCCAAGTGATTACCGAGTTGTGGGAAGGAAAGCCGGTAGTCAGTGAATATTTCAAAGATATACAGGACAATGAAACTTTTTTCGCTACAGCCGCAACGCAGAACGGCTTATCCGTATATCGCTTTGACGGAAAGATAGAGCGGCTGAAAAGCCTGAATCTGCCCGCAATTCTTGAACTTTATCCGCCAATGAGTCCGCCGGTGTATCTTGCGCTGATTCAGATAAACGATGAAGAGATTGTCTTTAAAATCGATCTTAAAGGCGGGGTGGTAAAAATCAACGCAAATCAGTTGGAAGGCGTATGGAACGGAACCGCCTATATTGTTTGGAAAAATTTTATGGGCATTACCGGAACCATTCCGCGTGATGCGCCGCCGGAGTCTGTTATCGCCTTGAAGATGATGCTGCGCGATATGGGACATGCCATTGATATTCAACTCGGATATGGTCCCGTTACCCGGAGTATTGTCGGAGAAATTCAGAAAAAATACGGGCTTAAACCAGATGGCTCAGTCGGTCCCATGACCAAGATTGCGCTGTATAACGAAATGAAAGCAATGAAAATTCCGCATATTCTGCCTATTGAATCATCCCGAAAGGAATCAGAATAGTGAGTTCCATATTAAATGCCTTGAAAAAGCTTGAAAACGAGATGGCGCAGCAGTCTTCTTTGCTCAAAGAAATTGATCCGAAAAAGACGATCCGGCGCAAAAGCATGGGGACATGGTTATTTTACAGCCTGATTTCTGCATTCTTTACTGCCATAATCCTGATTGGCGGCGGATGGCTTATCTTGCAGCAAAAACCCGCATTGATGAAACTGCTCTATCCATCGCCATCTGAAGAAAAAAAATCCGAACCGCCGCGCCCGATGGCTGCCAAAAAGCAGGAATCGCCGCCGCCCAAACCCGCGCCTGCGGTGCAGCCGACTCCGGAGCCTGTAAAAATTCCGACTCATCCGGTTCAGCCATTGCCTGCAAAAGCGGCTGTGCCTGAAATCAAAGAAGAAATCATTATTTTGCCCAAAAAACAGGTCGAAAGATTGCCACAGCCGATTCAGGAAAAAATTCTGCCTGCTGCTCCGCCGCTGACGGATGATTCGGCTGACATTGCAAAAATTGAGCAGGAAATCGAACAAGCACTTAAAGAGGAATCTGAAGAAAAGCTTAAAACGCCGGATGCGCCTCCTGTGCCGGATAAGGCAGATGCTACGCCTGAAAAGCAGATACAGGGAATCAGCATTCAGGCATTGGTCTGGTCAACTGATCCGCAGCGCCGCATGGCAGTTATCAACAACCAGATAGTGCATATCGGCGATATGCTGAACAATTTCAGGATTAAAGACATCGGGAGCGATTATGTTATCTTGCAGGAAGGCGGGCAGGATTCAAAAGTGAAATTTCAAATCAACTGAAGGGGGAAGAGCGGAGTCAGAAGAACAATTTTTTATGTCAATATTTTTTTATTGAGGCTGAAAACAATGTGTCTGCTGAGGGCTTCTCAACCTGAGAAGCTTAGGTGGTAACGCCTCAACCGCCTCTGCGCGAAGAACAGGACGCCGGAGGAGGATCAAATCCGCCTGAACCGGTGGGAATGCCCTGAGGTCTTACACTGGCTGCGGACATCAGTTTTGCGACATCCGCGCCCTGGCACTGAGGGCATTCGATAGCAGAACTATCTGAGGCAAATATCAGTTTTTCAAATTGCAGGCTGCATGTATTGCAGACAAATTCATATATGGGCATACGCTCTCCTGTTATAGCTGATCCACCGATCCGGATGGTCGGATGAGTGAATAATAACACCGCAAAAAACCAAGTCAAGTTGTTTAGCCGGGAGCTTATGATCTGCCCCCGGCATAAGTAAGACATCACGCGGTTTTCACAGCGATTTTTCTCGGTGCGGCTTTCTCCAGCTTGGGCAGCGTGAGCCTGAGTACGCCGTCCCGAAGATTTGCATCAATTTTGGATTGATCAATCACTTCCGGGATGGTGAATTGCCGGAAATACCTGCCGACTTCGTACTCCACCAGAATATCCTGCTCATCCGCACCTTCAAACGGCGCCACATCGCCGCTTAACGTGAGAACGCTTTCTTTCAGATCAATATTCAAATCCCTGACCTTGACGCCCGGTATATCTGCCAGAAGCGTGATTTCACGATCCGTTTCAAATATATCCACTGCCGGAGTGAACATCAGCCCCGGCTTTGTCGGTTCCGCAGTCGGTTTGACTTCCTGTTTTTCCCTGACCTGAAGTTCCTGAGTTTCAGTTGCCATAGCGCTTTCCTCCTTTCCCGGATAAGTTATTTTACCTGAATCTGTCTGGGCTTTTCCGCCTCTGCTTTGGGAATGATCACCGTCAACAGCCCATCTGTCAGCCTGGCTTCTATTTTATCGCCGTCAACATTGCCCGGCAGTCCGATAATCCGGGAAAATTTTCCGGCTTCGCGTTCCCGGCGATGATATTTTGCATTTTCAGCAGAAATTTTGCGCTCGCCGGCAATGGACAGATTTTTTCCGGTTACATGGATTTCCAAAGCTTCAGGACTTACTCCCGGAAGTTCCGCACGCACATAATATCTGTCTTTATCTTCGGTCAGATTGAGCATCGGAAACACTCCGGATCCTGACGCGGGAGAATAACGTCCGGTCAGACTTCCGAACAGCCGATTCATGTCTTTTTTCATCCGATCCATTTCTTCAAATGCGCTTCGCCATCCCCAAGCGGGAAAATCGAATCTTCTCGTATAGACCATAGCTTTCCTCCTTTGATTTGAGAACAAGAGATTCCCTGAAGAGAAAAGTATCTTATTCTCTTTATTATCAAGTTGTTGCCATCATTTTTTGATAAAAAAATAATCACAGGATTTTTTCTGTCAAGAGGAAAAAACAAGTCTTTATAAAAAAACTGTGGGGGAGTGGTTCGGAAAAAATGTGGGTGAGAATCACTGCACAGATTGAATGATTCTTGAACTTGAATTAAAATCATGGTAGGCTGTCTTCTTTAATAACAGATTTGAAACAATAAGGAGGCTGTTTTGATCATCAAAAAGTTGGAAGTGGGTCCGATTATGGCGAATTGCTTTATTCTGGGCTGTGAAGAAACCCTTGAAGCGGTTGTTATTGATCCGGGCGATGATGCGGCGGAGATTTTATTTGAACTTGCCGAATCCCGATTAAAGGTGAAGTATATTTTAAATACGCACGGACATTTTGATCATGTCGGCGCGAATAAAAAAATGAAAGAAGCCACAGGTGCGCCGATTATGATTCACGCGTCAGATGCGCCCATGCTGGGAATGCTGGCTGCACATGCCGCGTCATTCGGGCTTTCGGCTGAAAATTCTCCGGCAGCGGATCTGTTTCTCAAAGACGGAGATACGATTTCATTCGGAAAAAATATCACACTCAAAGTGATTCATACGCCGGGACATACGCCGGGCGGCGTGTCGTTTTATACCGATGGGAAGGTTTTTGTGGGCGATACGCTGTTTGCCGGATCCATCGGACGTACCGATTTTCCGGGCGGTGATTATGATACGCTGATTGCCAGTGTTCAGAAAAAACTTTTTCCGTTAGGCGATCATATCGTGGCATATCCGGGGCACGGACCTGAAACGACCATCGGCAGAGAAAAGAAATTCAATCCTTATGTGGCGATGCGGTAGAATATGTCGGTAGATATGCTGAATTTTGATAACTGTAAGGTTTTAGCCATCGGCGATCTGATGATTGACGAGTATGTGTGGGGAGATGTTGATCGCATCTCTCCCGAAGCGCCGGTTCAGATTGTTTCTGTAACTTCCGAAGATTATACACTGGGCGGCGCGGGCAATGTGATCAATAATCTGGCAATGCTGGGCGCAGATGTTTTTCCTGTCGGTGTGGTCGGCGTCGGCGCGGATGGAAAGCGTATTCTGGAAAAGTTATCTGCGTTGGGCGCGGCTACCCAAGGCGTGATTCAAGAAGCGGATCGCCCGACCACGCGCAAAACCCGGATTATCGGCGCAAATCAGCAGATGCTCCGCATTGACAGGGAAACCAAGAGGGATATTTCGGATCAGACAAGATCGGCAATTATCCGCTATGTTGAAGCTAAGATAGCAGATACGGATATGGTGCTGATTTCCGATTATGCCAAAGGGCTGCTGAGTAAATCGCTCTTGCAACGCCTGATTGCAATTGCAAAAGCGCATCACAAGCCGGTGATTGCAGACCCCAAAGGACTTGATTTTTCCAAATATGCGGGCGTAACAGTTCTCACACCCAATAAAAAAGAAGCTGCGCTGGCTTCCGGCATAGAAATCAGAGATGACGCGGCTTTGATGAAAGCCGGAAACAGGCTTTTGGAAACCTGTGGCATTGAAAATCTGCTGATTACCTGCGGCAAAGACGGTATGATCTTGTTTGAGCCGGGAAAAGAGCCGTTTAAAATTCCTGCTCAAGCCCGTCAGGTGTTTGATGTGTCCGGCGCGGGCGACACCGTGCTGTCTGTGCTGGGACTTGCAATGGCTAACGGCTTGTCGCTGAAACAAGGCGCGGAGATTGCCAATGCGGCTGCGGGAATTGTGGTGGGGAAAGCCGGAACAGCTACGGTATCCAAGCAGGAATTGGCTGCGGCATTGAATTTGTTTCCCGATCCCACAACATTGAAACAAAAATCATGCCCTGAGCTTTCGGCATTGTGCAGAGAACTCAGGAAAAAAGGCAGGCACGTTGTTCTGACTAACGGCTGCTTTGATCTGCTTCATGCAGGTCATGTTCTGCTGTTTTCCGCATCAAAGCGGCTGGGAGACCTGCTGATTGTTGCCATTGACGATGACGCTTCTGTTAAAGCCTTGAAAGGACCCGGCAGACCGGTTATCGGTGAAAAAGAGCGGGTTCGGATTTTAAGCGCGTTGGACAGCGTGGATTATGTAACGGTCTTTTCCGATGGGGAGTTGGAAACGCTGATAGAAGCGATTCGCCCGGATATTTTAACCAAAGGCAGCAATTACTCAGAAGATACGGTATTCGGCGCGGAAGCTGTGGCGCGGCTGGGTGGGCGGGTGGTTTTGGTGCCGGTGATTGAAAACCTGTCTTCATCGGGAATTATCAATGCTATCCGAGACAAAAGCGCATAAATGATTCAGCGCGAAAAAATATAAACAATCCGGCTGTCTTAACCTGTTTTGCGCTCCGTAAGCAGACCGTTGGCAACGCCGTGTGATTCCATCCGGCTGGCAATATTCACCGTATCTCCCCATAAATCATAGCTGAGTTTGTGTGTGCCGATGACGCCTGCGATCACCGGTCCCGTATGAATCCCGATTCGGATTCTGAGCGGTTTTTCTCGTTCTT
>DYRC01000149.1 GCA_020718925.1 Desulfonema limicola | reverse complement strand
CCATCTTTATACGTCAATCCCAACGCCTTTGCAAGCTTATCTTTTCTTCCGTGTTTTTCCCACGGATTAAAATCATACACCTCTTCGTGATCGTTTTTCCTTGTCATCAACACGGTAAGATTTCGGATTGCCTTATCTATGCGCTCCTGATCATAATTGATAACTCCGGGAAACATCTGTCTGAATATGTGCATTACAAGGTCTAAATCTTTAAAAGGCACGGTTATCAGAACATCTTTGCCGTCTCTGTGTTCCAATCTCGGATATACCTCAAAGCCGGTGATAGCCCCTTTTTCATGGAGCCTGAGATACGCATGAAGTGCAGCCGACTGATAAGCAGTAAGCATCAATATATCCGGCTGCAATTCCATTAATACTTTTACGCCTATAAATTGTGCTAATCCTGATGTCTGATATTCTTTTGAAATAACGCGTAAAATAGAGTATATTGTTTTTATAATTTTTCTTTCATATTCAATTTCACCTGAGTCGAATACAGTTGCAGCAATAAGTTCATTTTTTTCATTTCTGAAAAGAATTGCCTGCCTGTGAAAATTACCCCTTAGTCGTCTGAAGAACTTTTGAACAAACTCGTTCTGATCTTTTTCAGACAGTTTCGGAAATGCGACAGAAATCAGATATTCAAGTTCCGTTTTTAATTTCTTCTGTGATTCATCAGTCCATGAGAGTATTTGTTCTGTGGTAACAACCTTGGCTTTGATTTGCCCGCCTTGTTTTGGCAGATCAATTTCAAAATCTTCAAGCCGGTTCGATGCAAATATTTCGTTCATGTTCTCCTTCTCCTTTATAAAACTTCCACTCCGAGTTCTTTCAGTTTGCGGGCAAGATAGTCCGCTCTTTTTTCAGCTTTTTCCGCCCGCTGCTTTTCCTGCACAGCCATTTTTTCAGCTTTTTCTGCCCGTTGCTTTTCCTGCACAGCCGTTTTTTCAGCTTTTTCTGCCCGCTGCTTTTCCTGTTCGGCATCCTGTCTGGCTTTCTGATAAAACGGCAGCACATAGCCCTGATAAACCTCATCCGCAGCCATTTCCTTCAGAGACGGCTGTTTGTACATATCCGGAATCCTGAACTGAAAACCGGGCAGAGCTTCTGACTGAATGATTTCTTTATTCACCGGCTTTATTTTCCGATATTTGCCTTTTTCCCCCAGCCGGTAAAATGCGGTTTCTATCTTTCTTGCGTCAAGAATATAGTATTCTCTGACACCGCCCCCCTGATACTCTTTCTTTTTGTCAACAGTATCCCGCTTTATTTCTCTGAGATCGGAATAAGACAGGGATTCGATACACAGGTCGAATATCCCTGCAAAATTACAGTCTGTCAGATGCAGCATCACCGGATTGTTATTGAGAACTACCGCCATATCGGGCTTGCGGATCGAAATATCGCCGGGCAGTGCCAGCCGGAAGCCTATTTCGAGATTGATGATTGTACCGATGGGATATGTTGAAAAATAACACCGCAAAATATCGGAAAACCACTGATAAACAAGGCTGCCTTTCACATCTGCCATGGGCTTCTCCTCCAGATACCCGTTTTTCCACTCGTAATTGAACTCAGGATGGTTATAGTATTTTTTCCAGTATTCCGCCTCCGTAACCCGAAGTCCGTCTTCGGATGTTTCTTCCTCAGTAATCAGACTGTTGCCATAGTATTGTTCGGATGTCCGGGATAGGGTATGCAGCGTTTTCATAATATGCTCCTTTCAAACTTCCACTCCGAGTTCTTTCAGTCTGCGGGCAAGATAATCCGCTCTTTGTTCAGCTTTTTCCGCCCGTTGCTTTTCAAATTCCGCCCGCTGCTTTTCCTGTTCGGCTTCCTGTCTGGCTTTCTGATAAAACGGCAGCACATAGCCCTGATAAACCTCATCCGCAGCCATTTCCTTCAGAGACGGCTGTTTGTACATATCCGGAATCCTGAACTGAAAACCGGGCAGAGCTTCTGACTGAATGATTTCTTTATTCACCGGCTTTATTTTCCGATATTTGCCTTTTTCCCCCAGCCGGTAAAATGCGGTTTCTATCTTTCTTGCGTCAAGAATATAGTATTCTCTGACACCGCCCCCCTGATACTCTTTCTTTTTGTCAACAGTATCCCGCTTTATTTCTCTGAGATCGGAATAAGACAGGGATTCGATACACAGGTCGAATATCCCTGCAAAATTACAGTCTGTCAGATGCAGCATCACCGGATTGTTATTGAGAACTACCGCCATATCGGGCTTGCGGATCGAAATATCGCCGGGCAGTGCCAGCCGGAAGCCTATTTCGAGATTGATGATTGTACCGATGGGATATGTTGAAAAATAACACCGCAAAATATCGGAAAACCACTGATAAACAAGGCTGCCTTTCACATCTGCCATGGGCTTCTCCTCCAGATACCCGTTTTTCCACTCGTAATTGAACTCAGGATGGTTATAGTATTTTTTCCAGTATTCCGCCTCCGTAACCCGAAGTCCGTCTTCGGATGTTTCTTCCTCAATACTCGGATGGTTACTCTGATATTGTCCGGATGTCCGGGATAAAGTATGCAGTGTTTTCATAATGCTCCTTTTGACCTAATCCTCACTGAAAGGGGAAAACTCCCCCTCCCCGTTTCGGAGAGGGGGTTGGGGGAGAGGTTATTCTATTTTCTCATAAACCTCATCCGCTGTTTTCAAAATCAGATGATATATATCATCTCTTATATCGGCGGCTCTGGCTGCTGCTTTGTTGAATGCAATTTTTGCAGGCAGTTCAAATATCTGATTCAGTTCACGGAGTTTTGCACCGTTAAAGACTCTGGCGATAGCTTCAGCATAGAATTTTCCCCACGCCTTAAAATCCGGGGCTGCAATGCTTAATAATACGCCCCGTCTGACCTCCTCTGGTCCTCCTTGCGAAAATACCGGGATTTTTTTAGCGTTCATCACCGCAAGAATTTTGGGCAAAGTTTCTTTGTTAACGCCTACTTGCTGTGTCAGATAAAAAGCGTCAATTTTCGGAGCAATCTCCTGAGCGCACTTAATCACCGATGTTGCAACTTCGGGCGTTAGTGTGCCGGGCAGAGTATGACATTCCAAGATTTCAAACTTTCGTTGTTTGGCAACTTTCCGAATATCTTCTATTGCAGCATAACTTCTCCCGTAATCAGTATTTTGAAAAGCCACTCCCAGTTTTTTGAAATCGAAAATATCATGAAACGCCTCAATTTGTCTTAAATACCTTGTCGGATCAACATGGGCATGAACATGATCATAGCCGGAATCTTCCGCGCTTTTGATAATATTGGAAGCTATCGGATCGCTTGTGGAACAGACCATCGTAGGCACAGAATGTTCATTGTTTGCCAAGTCCTGCCCTGCCCAAGTTCCCATCGCAATCATCAGATCAATATCCCGATTTTCTTTGAGCCGTTTCAGAACAGTCTGCTTTGTTTTTTCGCGCAGTTCTTTGTTCCAATTGTATGAATAATAAGCATCTGCCGGAAATTCAAGATATTTGCTTTTAATATTTGCAGATAGCCATAGCCACAACTTGTCCGTTGTCTTATCACCTTCGGTAAACGGAACAGAGACTGGCTCAAGCCATCCGAGAGCAGCCAATCCGTTGACAATTGCAATCAAGGTTTTGGGATAATTATGATAAGCACCTGCTTCATAATAGCCGATACGCCATTTTTTAGATGCCTGCGTGGGTGGTACGGTGGAATATTGCTTTTTATCTGCCGCAAGTCCCAATGAAACTGACAGCAAAAAAGACAACGCAACAGTCAACGTAACATGCTGATAATATTTTCTCATGGCAACCTCTCAGGAAAATTGTGTTTTATTAAACATCCGATCAGATAATACATTGAAGCGTCGGTTTTGTCGAGTAATTTTATCCATACTCACGCCTTAAAAACGCCTGATTTCCTGATACTGCGAATCTCTCTGCACCGGAATTTTGCCCGCATTCTGTATGAGATCAATCATGGTGGTCATGGTCATCTGATTTTCAATACCGGTCGCTTTGACCACGACTTCCTCAGTCAGAACGCCGCCCATGTCGTTTGCGCCCATCGTCAGCGCGATTTGTGCCAGCTTTGTGCCTTCGGTCAGCCATCCGGCTTGAATAAAGGTAATATTATCCAAAAAAATCCGGGCAATAGCCACCATTTTAAGATAATCCGCGCCGGTAGCAGGCTGAATATCCTCCATTCGGGTATTGACCGGTGAAAACGACCAAGGGATAAACGCCCGCAAAAGCCCCAAGCGATCCTGAACATCCCGAATCACCTGAAGATGCTCAATGCGTTCCTGCAAGGTTTCACCCATTCCATACGTCATGGTGGCGGTGGATGTCATATTGTGCCGGGCAAGGGTTTCCATAACATTTTGCCATTCGGCAACCGTGCATTTTTTCGGGCTGACTTTTTCCCGGATTCTGTTCACCAGCAAATCAGACGCGCCCGGAACGGAATTTAATCCGGCTGCTTTCAGCGCAGATACAACCTCATCAAGAGACAGCCTGCTTTTTTTGGCGATAAACACCAGTTCCGAAGGCGAAAACGAATGCAGATAAATATTCGGAAATCGCGCCTTCGCCATGCTGATCATGTCAAGATAGTTTTGAAGCGTGTGATCCGGATGCAGCCCGCCTTGCAGCATAACCTGAGTGCCGCCGGAATTGACGAGTTCCTCAACTTTCTGACAAATATCTTCCAATGAAAGCTGATATGCTTCAATCCGTCCTGCGTGGGCATGATAGGCGCAAAACGCGCACTGTGCTTCACAGATATTGGTGTAGTTGATGATGCGATCAAGGATAAAGCCGACTGTTTCTTTCGGATAAACCAGCTTTCGGCGATGATCTGCGGCTAATCCCAGTTCAATCAGATCCCAGCCGAAAAGCGTTAACGACTGCTCAACAGAAATGCGGTTTCCGGCATAAATCTCTGTTTTTAATTGATTCATGGCGTATAAAAATTCAATTCTTTGACAGTGTTAAGAAATCCCAATTCCCCGGACAGCAAGAAATAAAACCGCAGCGCGTCTTTTAAAACCGGCGTAAATTCATACTTGATAAGTCTGTAATATGTCGGAATATCATAAGCAACATCAGGATATTTTTTCTTTGCCAAATCATAAAGATTTTCACTATCCGTCTCAAGGCATTGCAATGATTTGCGATATGAATCAATTACCGCTTTCACCATCTCCGGGTGCTTCTTTATCGCGGATTTCCGCACCACCAATATTGCAAACACGACCGGAAATCCGGTTTTTCTCATCCACAAATCCCCCAAATCATAAGTATAAGGAATTGCCTCATCAGAATGAATCATAGCTTCATTGCCGATAACCAATGCGGCATCAAGCTCCTTCAGACTCGGATCAGGGCGCGTCGGCTCATACTGCGGCTCTATGTTGTAATAGCGTTTGAGAAGGCATTTCAGCAACACCACCGAGGTCTGGGACGCGCTGGAAAGCCCGATTCGTTTATGATTCAAATCCTCAATCGGAATCTTGCTGATCAGAATCACAGACCGGACATAGCCCACAGATGCCAGACAAAAATCAGGCAGAATCAGCACATCATCCTGAATATCAGAGTATGCGGCAGAAGAAATCGGGCTGATGTCTAAGCTGCCATTCCGCATCATGTCATTGAGTTGGCTGGGATAGCCGGATATGATGTCCACGCCGTCAATCGGCGTTTTTTCCATGAGATGATAATACAAAGGATAACAATTCAGATAGTTAATGTAGCCGATTTTCATAACTGGATACTGTCCTCACCGGAGTTAAGTCTGCGGTTTCAATAAGGTTTTTAAGATACGATTCACTGCCGTAATTCGGCGTTTTTGCGCCTGCGGCATGAACCACTTTTTCATTATAATAGGTTGCGCCGATGTCGTCAACGCCGAATCGAAGCAGCACCTGAGCCATTTTCTCCCCCAGATACATCCATAATGCCTTGATATGCGGCACATTGTGAAGAAAGATTCTGGCAGTCGAATACAGACGAATATCGTCAAACCCGGTCGTGGTCTTGCGTTTGGCGCGGATTTGTGTATTTCCATCGTGATATGACAGCGGCACAAAAGTCTTGAATCCGCCGGTTTCACTTTGAAGAGCGCGGATCCGCGACAGATGATTCACAATATTTTCCGGTGTTTCAATATGGTTATACAGCATCGTGGCATTGGTTTTCAATCCCATTGAATGGGCAATCTGCATGACCTCAAGCCATCGGGAGCCGGAAATCTTCTTAGGCGCAATCACATTCCGGGTTTCAGGAGCGAAAATTTCAGCCCCGCCTCCGGGCAGTGCGCCGAGTCCTGCGTCAATCAGACATTTAAGCACTTCTTCTACGCTGATATGGTTGAGTTGTGCAAAATAATCGTATTCTGCTGCCGTAAATGCCACAATAAACAACTCCGGCTTTATCTGCTTGATAATCCTCAGCATATCTTCAAAATAGTCAAGCTTGAGTTTGGGATTGAGTCCGCCGACAATATGCACTTCATCAATTCCGAAAGACACGGCATCACGCACTTTTTTCTCAATATTTTCAATGGAAAGCGTATAAGCCTGTTTATCGCCCTCATCGCAGGAAAACGCACACAAGGGGCATCGGAGTTCACAGACATTGCTATAATTGAGATTCATGTTCACGCCGTAAAAGGCTTTATTTTCATGCAGCTTTGTCCTGAGATAATGGGCAATTGCGCCCAGTTCAAGAATATTATCGGTCTGAAGCATATACAGCGCATCCTGCTCACTGACCGGAATCTGGCGGACAACTTTTTCAGCGATGGCATGAAGCGTTTTGTCTTTTAAAGTTAAAGTATTCATCGACTCAGAATAGCATTTTCCAAGCGTTCTATCAATACTTTGTTTCAGTGATGGCTTGCATCTCCTCTGAATTTGAGGTATTATATACGGATTATTGCTGTAAAATATGATTTAAGGATGATAAGCATGTTAGCGGGTCAGCATATTTTTGTTGTAGGTTTAGGAAAATCGGGAATCGCCACTGCCCGGTTTTTGAAAAATAAAGGTGCGATGGTTACGGTCAGCGACAGCGGGAGCGAAGCGCAATTGGCTGACGCTGCGGCATTGATGCGTAAGATCGGCGTAAATGTCCGATTCGGAGCGCATCACCTTGATAGTTTTGAAAAAGCAGATATGATTGTGCTGAGTCCGGGCGTTCCGCATACGATTGAGCCGATTATCAGAGCCAAAACCAAAGGGATTCCGGTCATCGGAGAAACCGAATTGGCATATCGCTTTATATCTGAGCCGATTGTGGCAGTTACGGGAACCAACGGCAAAACCACCGTTACGACATTGATCGGCGAAATGCTCAAGGCATCGGGCTTTAAGGTCTTTGTGGGCGGAAATATCGGTAATCCTCTGATTGCTTATGCGGATTCCGGCGAAAAAGCAGATCGGATTGTCTTGGAAATCAGCAGTTTCCAATTGGATACGATTGAGCGGTTCAGGGCGGATGCAGCGGTACTGCTCAATATCACCGAAGATCATCTGGATCGCTATCCTGATTTCAGAGCTTACGGCTATTCCAAAGCCCGGATTTTTGAAAATCAGACCCCGAATGATGTCGCAGTGCTGAATGCCGGAGATTCATTTATTTGTGAGTTGAGCAAAAGCATCGGAAGCCAAAAATTATTTTACAATCCGCTTTCGGAAAATGCCTCTGACATGATTGAAAAAATTGATTTTTCATGCGTGAAGCTGCCCGGAAAACACAATATGGAAAATGTGTCTGCGGCATGTCTGGCAGCGCGGGCAGTCGGCGGAAAAACAGAAGCGATTCAGCGCGTGTTGTCAGATTTCAAGGGGCTTCCGCACCGCATTGAATTTGTGGCAGAAATCAACGGCGTGAAATATTTTGACGATTCCAAAGGCACAAATATTGATGCGGTAATCAGAGCTTTGGAGTGTTTTCAGCAGCCGGTGATTCTGATTCTGGGCGGGCGCGGCAAAGGCAGTGATTTCGGATTGTTAAGTAATTCTGTGCGCTCCCATGTCAAAGCGATATTGGCTATCGGAGAGACCAAAGAAGATATTATCGCAGCCCTTGACAAAGATTGCAGGCATGGCGCAAAAGCAGTGTTGACAATGGAAGACGCGGTCAGTGAAGCGCACAGCATCGCAGAACCGGGGGATGTGGTGCTGCTGTCTCCGGCGTGTGCCAGCTTTGATATGTTCAAAAGCTATGCCCACCGGGGGCAGGTTTTCTGTGAGGCTGTGAAACGATTGATATGAAATTATTAACTAACCGGACAACGATGCTTTGTATGATTCTGATGCTCGGAATTTGCGGCTGCACAGGATTGCCAAGGATGGAAGATATGAATGCAACCCAAGAAAAGATTATTTCAGCTCAGACCGGACAGCCCGTGTCTTTTGAAACCATGATGGCGGATATCGGGCAGGCGGCAGTGATTTATGTCGGCGAGCAGCATACGGATGCGGCGCATCATGCGGCACAGCTTAAAGTTATCCGGGCATTGTTTGAAAGCCATTCGGATATGTCTGTGGGCATGGAAATGTTTGCAGGCATTTATCAGCCGGTGCTGGATATGTGGACTGCGGGAAAGCTTGATGAAACGGCATTTTTGCGAAAAACCCATTGGTATGCCAACTGGCGGTTTGATTACGGATTGTATCGTGAAATACTGAATTTTATTCAGGAAAATCGTATCTGCCTTGTGGGGCTGAATATTCCTTTTCACATTCCGCCCAAAATTTCAACCGGCGGTCTTGACAGTCTGCCGGATGACGATAAAAGGTATCTACCTGAAAATATTGATTTACAGGATTCGGGGCATCGGGCATATCTGGAAGCTATTTTCAAGCAGCATTCGTTTGCTCACGGACGGAATCATTTTGAAGATTTTTATGCTGCACAGTGTTTATGGGAAGACGCGATGGCGGAATCGGTTGCCAAGCATCTTCATGGGAAAAAGATGATCGTTTTAGCCGGGGGCGGACACATTTCCCACAGATACGGCATTCCGAACAGAGCGTTTCGTAGGACTCAGGCGCCTTTTAAAACCATTTTGCCGATTTCTGATGAACGAGAAGCGGATCTGACCTCTGCGGATTATCTTTGGATACTACCATCTCAATCCCATAAAAAAAGGCTATGACATTTACGCCACAGCCTGTATTTTTTATGGTAGGCGGTACTGGATTTGAACCAGCGACTTCTACCGTGTGAAGGTAGCACTCTCCCGCTGAGTTAACCGCCCATTATTCTGAAATAACTGCTTATTTTTCTATTTTATGGACAATTTTAAGATTATCCAATTTATATTGTCTGATAAGATGCCGGGCAATCGTATTAATCTGATCCGGAGATTGATGCTGTTCGGCAATTTTATGTCTTATTTCATGCAAATTCCACAGCATAGGGTCTTCTTCTTTCAAATATTTATTTTCATAATGTGCCATATTTATCCC
>DYRC01000148.1 GCA_020718925.1 Desulfonema limicola | reverse complement strand
TTAAAATCAACGGAACGATTGAACAGCCTTCGTTTTCTTTGAAATGATAAGCGGATATGTCCCAAGATAGCCGGTATCAGAAATTTTAATCGTGATTATTTTGGGACATGCTGATTTTTTGTCCGGTAGTATGAAAAAAAGATGCAAAAAGAATGCTGCCATGTTAAGCAAAATCAGAAAACAGCTTCTGATAATAGAGAACTATAGGAAACAGGTTTTAATATGCTGACAAAAAAAACAATTACTGATATATTAAGAGAAAATATTCCATATCTTGTTTCAGAATATGGGATAAGAAGAATAGGTTTATTTGGTTCTTATGTGAAAGGAAACCAGAATGAAAACAGTGATGTGGATATTATAGCAGAATTTGACAAGCCGATAGGGTTCAAATTTGTTGAATTCACTGAATATATTGAAAAAATACTTGGTAAAAAAGCTGATGTTCTGACTCCTGCGGGCATAAAAGGAATAAGAATAAAAAGTATAGCTGAAGATATTGAAAAGAGTGCGGTGTATGTCTGAAAGAAATGATAATGATTTTCTGAACGATATAACAGAGGCGGCAAGAAGGACAGCATCATATACTGAGAATTTGTCGTACAAAGAATTTATGGAAGATATAAAGACTCAGGACGCTGTAATCCGTAATCTTGAAATAATCGGTGAAGCAGTGAAAAATCTGTCCGAAAAACTGAGAGTACATATTCTGATAATACAGAAAGCAACGGCTAATAAGGCGTTCAAGCAGATCGTCTTATCGTACAATCGCTTAACTTATTGAATTTTTGTTTCAGAAAGTGAGGAAATGCTTATGACAAAGCGATATTTTACCCTTGTCAATATGCTGCTTGTTGCGGCGATGTCATATTTTGCAGTTCAGATAGGCTATCAGTTTATGATGACGCGGCTTAATTCCGAAACCGTGTTGACCCAAAGAGCAACGCCGGGCGATGCTGCCGAATTTGAACTTCGGCAGCCGGCGGCTCACTATGATGCGTTTACCAATCGCGATCTGTTCAAAACCAAAGCTGCTCAGGACGCGCTGGCGGCAGCGGCGATGGCTAAAGAAAAAGCTCCCGAACCTCCGCCGACAATGGAGCTGACAAAGCTGCAAGTCAGATTGTGGGGAACCGTTGCCGGAGAGGGCATTGCCTCGTATGCGGTGATTGAGGATTTGAAAGACAAAAAGCAAAGCCTTTATCACATCAACGATGAAATTCAGAAAGCCAAGGTAAAGGATATTTTACGCGAAAAAGTGATACTGACGCTGAATGGGAAAGATGAGGTTCTGGAAATGGGAGAAAGAGCAACTCCGCCGCCGAATAAACCCATATTTCCGCCCGTTCCGGTCGGCGCGGCAGAGCAGCCCATGCCTGCTGATAATGTCAAACTGGCGCGCACGGAAATTGAAGCTGCTATCAATGATGTCAACAACCTGATGAAGCAGGCAAGAATCCGTCCGCATTTTACCAACGGAAAACCGGACGGATTGACGATTACCGGCGTTCGTCCGGATTCTATTTTCACAAAACTGGGGCTGCAAAGCGGCGATATTCTGACCGGCGTTGACGGCAAAGACATCCAATCTGTGGATGACGCGCTCAAGCTGTATCAGAGTCTCAAGTCTTCTCCGGGCTTATCCGTGCAGATCCGGCGGCAGGGAGAGACAAAAAACATCGGCTATTCTATTGAGTAACCGGTTGAGCAGCGATGTAATTTCGCACAAAATTGAGTTCATCCTCAAAGGTTTGAAGCTCGCCGTTCAATTTGGCGTTCAGAATTGCCGTTAACACCTGTCCGTAAATCGGTCCCGGCTCAATGTTGAGGTCTTTCAAGTCTTTGCCTTTAATCAGCGGCTTTATCTGGCGCAATTGCGTGAAATAATAGGATATGGCTTTTTTAACCTCTTCTTTCTGAGCAACGGACATCATATACAGCAGCATTTCTATCCTGAAGCCGGATAAACATTTATACAACTCGCTGTTTTTCAGGCTTACAGAAGATTGAATCCGATAAAGACAGCGTTCCGAATCAAATCGCTCGTTGCAGAAAATAACGCGATGACGCGGCGCAATTTCAAGTCTGTCGCAGACCTCTTCGGTGGTTTTTCTGTCGCAGTCACTGACCAGAACTGCAAAATACACAATCCAGTGCAGATATTCTTCTTCCAAAAATAAGAGGTCATGCCATGACAGGCTCTGCTTGACCGCGTTAAATGCAGCGATCAGTTTTCGGGACATTCTGAGCGCGGGATGAATGAATTTGAGCAGATCATAATCTTCAAGCCGCTGAACCGCGCGGGTCGGATATTCTTCTTCAAGAATCTGTCTGAGTTCCGTAAAAATGCGTCTGCCGCTCAATTGCTTGAAAAAATCCATTCTGACGGCGTTTTCAATCAGACCCGACGTCAGTTTTCCGATGGTAAAGCCGAAACGCTGTTCAAAGCGGATGGCGCGGAACACGCGGGTCGGGTCTTCCACAAAGCTTAAATTGTGCAGAATCCGTATGGATTTTTCTTTGATGTCTTTCTGCGCTGAAAAAAAATCAATCAGGATGCCGAATTTGCCCGGATTCAACTGGATTGCCAGCGTGTTAATCGTAAAATCCCGGCGGAAGAGATCCAGCTTGATGGAACTCATCTCCACGGTCGGCAGGTCTGCCGGGAAGCGATAATATTCCATTCGGGCAGACGCCACGTCCATTTTGAATCCGTGCGGAAAAATAATGACCGCAGTGCCGAATTTTTCATACTGATGACAACGCGCACCGTGCATTTGTGCATATTTCTGTGCAAAGGCAATGCCATCGCCCTCGATCACAATGTCCAAATCTTCATTTTTTCTGAATAAAAATAAATCCCGCACAAAGCCGCCGACCGCATACGCCCCGAATCCGAAGTCGTTTGCCACTTTTCCGACATTTTCCAAAATTTCAATGAGTTGATCGGAAAGCCGTTCTTTGACAAATCGGACAATATTGCGGGTTCTTGCGCTGATGTCTTCCCGAAACGGATCCGGCAGCCGCTGATTCCGAAATTCGGATTGCCGCACTAAAACATTGAGAAGGTCAGTGCGGGTAATCACGCCGACAATATCGTCATGATCCATGACCGGCAGAACGCGCTGCTTGTTGTCTATGATTTTTTCCTGAATTTCCTGAATTTCCGCATCCGTATCCACCACCGCAATTTCCGTAGTCATGTATTCACTGACCGACGCATGTTCAAGCTTGAGATGCACAGCTTTGGCAATCACCTGACGGGAAATATAGCCCAGCAGTTTATCCTTGCCGTTTTCTTTCTGCGCCACCAGCAGCGCGTTGATATTATAGCGGGTCAGCAGATTTCTGGCGTCTTCACAGGACAAATCAGGGCTGACACGGATTGCCGGAGAAGACATCAGGTCTTTTGCCCGTCTGCCGGAGCGGATATTTTCATGCAGAACTTCCAGCAGTTCCTGCTCCACCTGTGCCTGAGTCTTATCCCGAATCGTAGCCGCCGCTGCAAATGCGTGTCCGCCGCCGCCCATGATTCCCACCATCGCGCCCACATCCACATCCGGGGTTTTGCTGCGTGCCACGACATAGACCTTGTTTCCCATGTGCGCGATGGCAAACAGGACGTCTAAATTTTCCATCCGCATCATTTTATGGGTCAGAAACGCAAAATCAGAGACATAGTGTTCCGTGGAAATACTGGTGATGGCAATTTCAACGCCTTTGATGTAATATCGGCTCACCGACCTGAGCATGTCGTTCAAGATGCCGACCTGCTCCGGGTTGATTTCGCGTGAAATCAGATTAGAGACAATGTCCAGATTCGCGCCTTTGGACAGCAGAAATGCCGCAGCCAGAAAATCTTTTTCCGTGGTGGACGAAAAGGTGAAACATCCGGTGTCTTCGTAAATTCCCAGACACATTATTGTAGCCTCATCCGGCGTGATTTCGATGCCTTTTTCCCGGATAATCAGGCTCAGAATGCTGACGGTCGCGCCGGTGGGTTCGGTAATTTCAAGATGCCCTTTAAGATCACCGGCGCTGGGCGGATGATGATCGTAAATGTGAATGTCCAGATCGCTGCGTTCCAGAATTTCGGAAAATTTTCCGACCCGTCCGGGCTGCCGGGTATCCACCAATACCAGCCGCTTTATGTCGGAAAAATCAATATCTTTGATGTCCGCTATGTTAAAAAGATGATAGACCATAGACTGAACAAAAAAGTTTCTGAGCGTCTTTTCGTGAGAGCCGGGAAAAACCACCAGCGCACCGGGATAAAGTTTTTGTGCTGCCAGCGCAGAAGCTACAGCGTCAAAGTCTGCATTGATATGCGTGGTAATAATTGTCGTGCCTTCGGATATTATTTTCATCAATCGGCTCCTTTTTTATATATTTATCTTTTCAAAATATTCGTTCTTATACTATATAAACAAGTATGATGTCTAATATCTTGACACATTCTGTCAGTTTGAATATTCTTAAAAGAATGACTGAGGTTTTGTTTAAGGACGTTTACCCCTGTGAAAAAGATACTGATTATAGATGATGATGCAAAAAACCTTGCGCGGATATCGGAAGCATTCGGGTCTTACACCGATCTTGAAGTGCTGACTGCCCGCCGCGCCAATCTTGCGGCTCAGATTCTCAACCTGATTAAGGTGGATATGGTCATTACAGACGTTGAGTCGCCGGAAGTGAACGGGCTGAAATTCGTGTCTTATCTTAAAAAAAAGCATCCCGGGCTTTCGGTGTCCGGAATGGGCAGCGCTGATTTTTCCAAGATCAAATCCAAATTGGATGGAGTCGGAATTTCACAATATTTTCATAAGCCGATAGACCTTGATGGTTTGGTAAAAACGCTCTCCGATAAACTTGATATCGGCGCCGAAGGCAGGATTCACGGCATCAGCCTGCCATCGTTTCTGCAACTGGTCAATATGGAAGAAAAGACCTGTACGCTCAAAGTCCAGTCCGGGTGCAAAACAGGATATATTTACTGCATGACCGGAGACCTGATTGCGGCAGAAACCGGCGGGATCAAAGGCAGAGAAGCCTTGTTTGAGATCATGTTCTGGGAACAGACCACCATTCAACTGGAAGAAGTCTGCAAAAAACAGGACATTGAAATCACAGAACCGTTAACCTATCTTCTGATGGAAAGCCACCGTGTCAGAGATGAAAAAGAATCCGAGCAGGTTCAATGTGAACCGGAAATTTCACCGGTGAGCCAGCCCGCGCCGGATAAGGAGATGGAAATTCTGATCGCATCTTTGAAAAAACATTCGGGCGTTTATGAGTATGCCATATTCGACGATCAGAATAATCTGAAAAATCATCATTCGCAGGCAGACAGTATTTTGAAATTGACGCCATCGGTGTATGCTGACGCGGCAGATGAAACCAAAGCGTTTTTACATGCCGGAATACTGAAACATATCGTGATTCATACCAAGGTGGGGATACGATATTCTCTGTTTGATCATAAAAACTACCGAATTGCTGTTGCCTTAAAACCCGGAGTTAAGCCTGCGGACTTTATAAAGGACATGAGGAGGGAGCTATGAAGCAGGTGTTAGAGGAAGTCAAAGCCATTCCCGGCGTTGTCGGCGGGTTTGTTTTCAATGCCCGAAAAGGCGTTGCTGCAAATAATCTGCCGCCGGTCTTCAAAGAAGCCAAACTGGTGAATATCGGCAAAATGCTGTCAAAGATGTATCTGAGCGGTAAAACGAATTTCTCCGATATTACCGAAATTTCGCTTTACTACGAAGAATCGGTCGTTATTATCCGGGAAGCCGCACCTGATCTGTTTCTGATTGTGATTTCCGACCCTTCAGTGAATCTGAATCTGCTGACCATGTCCTTGAATCTGATTATGGATGATTTCAATACGTTGACAGAGCTTGACATGGAGCCGATACAAGGCGCGAAAACAGCTTCAGGTTCCGCGCCTAAGAAAACATTTACGGCAGAAGAGGTGCTGCAATCAGCTCCTTTGGGAAACGATTTAAACAGCATGAGGGCTGCGTTGGCAAAGGTGATGGGTCCTATGGCAAAGATTATCTTTACAGACGCGCTCAATGAGTGGCTGCAAGGCGATACGCCGTCTTATGCTGCGTTAGGGCAGCTGGTTGCCATTTTGGAAAGAGAGATTAATGATTCGGACAAGTCCGCCTATTACAGAGAATTGATACTTCCATACCTTGAACCCAAAACCTGAGACCGGAGGCAATATGGCGACAATTCAGGATTTCGGAAAGCGGATTTTGCAGATTCCCGGCATAACCCAGTATCTTTTAGTCAGAAATGACGGAAAAGTTATGGCGCACAATGTTGACGCGCCTGAGTCTATGGCATCGGTGATACTGTTCTGCGGCTTGAACTGCGATGCCATCGGTTCTGTTGCCGGGCTGACATATCTCAAATATCTGATGCTGACTCGGAAAAACAATGAAAAACTTCTCATTTTTCCGATGGATACTTATTTTCTCGGCATTATTCAGAACGCTGATGCGTATAGCCCGGAGATTGTGGATAGTGTTATCCGGCTGGTTCAGATGGTGATAAAACCTAAAAAAACATCATAGGAGGCAAATATGGGGAAGCATATTCAATGGGGATTGATCATATCCCTTACACTGGGGATCATGGTATGTCATGCACAGGAGAAGCTTGAAGGGTTCGATCTTCAGGTGAAACAATGGGCGGAAGAATGTCGTCAGGAAGTAAGCGGACATTTTGAACAATTGCTGCAATCCGGCAAACTGACGGAAGCGCAGGCGTTTGATACTTTTTATATTCCGATTCCCAACACCTCTCCGCAGAAATACAATACGCAATATGATCGCATCACGGATCAGGCGATTCAGGCTATCCTGGATAAATGCTTGGCAAAAAACGACAAAATTGTATTTGTGGTGGCTGTGGACACAAACGGATATTTGCCGACGCATAACAAAAAATATTCTAAGTCGCCCACAGGAAATGCCGAGGCTGATCTCAATGAGAGCCGGCACAAAAGAATCTTCAATGATCGGACCGGGCTGGCTGCGGCAAAAAACAAAGAGCCTTTTCTGCTTCAGCGATACAGCAGAGATACCGGAGAGATGATGGCGGATTTGTCTGTTCCGATTATGATCAAGGGCAAACACTGGGGCGCACTTCGCGTCGGATACAAAATTACAAAATAGGAGAAAAAAGATGAGGGCATTAATTGCAGAAGACGATTTTATCGCACGAAAATATTTGAAAGAAATTCTCTCTCCTTACGGAGATTGTGATGTTGTCGTGGATGGTCAGGAGGCAGTGCAGGCATTCCGGCTGGCATGGGATGAAAAAAAGCCTTACGATCTGATCTGTTTGGATATTATGATGCCGAATATGGACGGACATCAGGCACTCAAAGAAATCCGTGAAATCGAACGAACTATCGGCATCAAAGGCTCGTCGGAAGTAAAGGTGATCATGGTTACGGCATTGGGAGACCCTAAGAACGTATTTGAGGCATATTACAAAGGCGGAGCCACCTCATACATTGTCAAGCCTGTGGATAGGGCAAAACTGATAGAGGAAGTCCGTTCTTTTTGTCTGATATAGCATGACAGGAGATGATAACATGGCGAAAATTCTGATTATTGATGATGATCCGCAGATACGGGGAATGCTGAAGCAGATGCTGGAGCGGGAAGGCTATGAGGTGGCTGAAGCAGCAGATGGCAAAATAGGCATCCGCATTCAGCGGAAATCACCGGCGGATATTGTCATCACAGATATTATTATGCCGGATAAAGAAGGCTTGGAAACCATTCGGGAACTTCTTGATGGCAATCCCGGACTTAAAATTATTGCGATGTCCGGCGGGGGCTTGATAGGACCTCAGCATTATCTTAAAATCGCTCAGGGCTTCGGTGCTGTCCGGGCATTTGTCAAGCCCATAGAACGCGAGGAGCTGCTTGCGGCTATCCGCGAAATTTTAGGCACGGCATGATGAAAGGACGACAGCCGGCGATCTACACTGCCGCCGGACTGTCTTCCTCAAACTCATTCCATCACCATGATTGCCACGCGGCGGTTTTTGGCGCGGTTTGCCTCAATGTCATTGGGCGCAACCGGCTTGGTTTCTCCGTAAGAAAATGCGTTCATACGATGAAGCGGAATATCGTATTTTTCATGCAGATACCGTCTGACCGCATCCGCCCGATCCTGTCCCAATTTAAGGTTGTACTTTGCAGAGCCGATGCTGTCTGTATGCCCCTGAATTTCAAGATAGACATTTTTGTTTTCTTTGATCAGGATATCGGCAAAATTATCTATCGCAGCTTTGGCGTCATCGGAAATCTTGGATTGATGAGACCCGAAAGACACAGCTTCTTCGGAAATCACTGCCTCATAGAGCAGTTTGCCTTTTGCTTTGCCTGCCTCCTGCGCGCGTGCAATTGCCTCACTGATCAGATTTTTCTGCTCGGCTACGGCTTCTTTCAACTCTTTCACATCGCTTTTGGCGGTGCCGACATCTTCTTTTACTTCGGCAACGCTTTTCTGAAGATCGCTGATACTGCCTTCCATCTGAGTTCGGACAAGTCCGATTCCGGAAACCAGCGCCTTATCCACCTGCTTGTCCACATAGCTTTTGGTGGCGCATCCGGTCAGCCCTGATACTGCCAAGAGAATGATCCACGCCAGCAACATCTTTTTCATCGTCATATCCTCCTTAATTCATATCTTTATTGACTTTTTCTGATGCCGCGTTCTGTTTGATCCGCAGCAAGCCCGGACTGTTATGCAGATACATCAGCGGAGACGAACAGCCCGCATCCAAAAAATATTCTTCCAGCATATCAAACAACACGGGGCGGTCGGGCCAGGTAAATCGCTTTTCCTGCTTCTTCAAATCTGCCCATATTGTTTCACACTCCGGATGGTTTTCAAATACCTTTTCTTTTGCCGAATCGCAGAGAAACATCTCACAGACAATCGGCTTGATTTTCCATAAGCAGCCCTGATTTCCCAGATAAATACACTTATATCCTTCGTTGGGTGCTTTTAAAACCTCAAGCAGCGTTTCAATATCTTCTTCTGATGACACCAGCACATTGATAATAATATCGGCAAAAAACGTGATAATGCTTTCTCTGGAACAACACGCGCTCAGTCTGCTCTGATAGCATTTCAGCGTACAGACTTCTCCGAAATGCGCTTCCAGAAAGTCGGCGGTTTTCTTGCGAAACGCCAGATAATCCGAAATCATAGCATTAAGCCTGTCTTTTTCCTGCACCGAAAGCGCGGAAATCAGCTTATGAACCATGTCAAACGTCTCAAATTGTTCGCTCTGATATTCGTTCATTATGATTTCAGTATATTAGATTAAGAACCCATTAACAGATATAGATAAAAACAAAGCAGATGTCAAGCAAATCAGCATTATCTTTATAGATTCCCGGCAATAAATTGCCGGTCTATTATAGGATGTCCTTACAGGACAGAAAAAGTCCCGTAGGGACGGACACATAATAGCCCGGAAATTCATTTCCGGGGAATGGGATTGTATTTCTAATCCCATTTCACCGGAAGACGCACGGTTTTTCCGGCTTTGTTTGTGAACAGCAGATACCCGTTTTTTCTGCCGT
>DYRC01000147.1 GCA_020718925.1 Desulfonema limicola | reverse complement strand
TCTGCAAACCATAAATATCGGAGCTATCGCGGCATGAAAACTGTCCGAACTATTGATATTTTGAAACCTGTTTTTTGTCAATGAGGTTGTGATTTGTCTATTGACAAAAGATACAGTTGTTATATAGTTTAATATCAATTGTGAGGTTGATATGACACTTGTATCTCAAAACAAATGGCTGCTACTGATCCATCAGATTCCTCCCAAGCCGGATTATTTCCGGGCTAAAATTCGGAGAAGACTTCAGCAGATCGGCGCATTGCCAATCAAACAATCTGTATATGCACTTCCGAAAAATGAACAGACTTATGAGGATATGCTCTGGATATTCAGAGAAATCAACAGCGGCGGCGGCGAAGCATCTATGTCGGAAGCATCATTTCTTGAAGGTCTGTCTGATGGGCAAATTATAGCTATGTTTCAAGCTGCCCGAAATGCGGATTATCAGCGCATCAGCGAAGAAGTTCATGCTTTAACAGGAGAATATTCTGTAAAACAGCTTCATAAATTGAAAAAACAGCTTCAGGATATTGTTTCAATTGATTTTTTCAAAGCTGCGGGACGCGAGGCGGCACAAGCGGCGATTGCCGAATCAGAATCTCTGTTAAAAGATACGACCCGATCATCAGACATATCGGCATCCCTTCAAACCATCAAAGGGCGAATATGGATTACCCGAAAAGGAATTTATATTGATAGAATAGCCAGCGCGTGGCTGATTCGGCGGTTCATAGACCCGGATGCACAGTTCAAGTTTGTATCTGCCAAATCTTATGTTCCGAAAGCTGATGAACTGCGCTTTGATATGGCGGAAGCAGAGTTCACCCATGAAGATGATCTCTGCACATTCGAGGTTCTGAGAGAACAATTTTGTTCTGACAACCCTGCGTTGATTCCGATAGCTGAGATTATCCATGATATTGATTTGAAAGATGAAAAATTTCAGCGAACCGAAGCTGCCGGAATTACCGCCTTGTTTGCCGGAATTGTCATGCTTCAGTCTGATGATGAAGTACGCCTTGAGCATGGAACTGTCATTTTGGATAGTCTGCATGAATATTTTTCAAAACATCATTAAATAAAAAAAGGAGGTCATCTTATGCCGTCTTATCAGAAACATTTGGAAATAAGTACACAGCGTACAGGGAAATCGTATCAGGAAATGCACGACTGGCTTGATAATCATCCGCAGAAAGCCGAGCGTCATAGTTTGGATAAACTGCCTGAAAATATCGGCTTTGTCCGCTCCTCATGGGGAGATGAAGCCGTTGTCGAATATCTTCAGCATATTGTGGAAGATGCTGCCATGCAGGACATTGAAACGCTTAAAAAAGCCGGAGTTCCGGTCGAAGCGGTTTCTCACAGCATCGAAGTTGCCAGAAAAGCATTGGAAATTTCAAGCCGGGTCAAAATCAGCGTGAACAGAAAGCTCATCATACTCGGCGGAATTTATCATGATCTGGGCAAATCAAAAACTTATGGAATGCAGCACGGTGAAATCGGCGCACAGATGGCAAAAGAACTTAATCTGGGCGATGAGATTATTCAGATTATTCTCAAGCACATCCGAGGCGGACTGACCGAACCGGAAGCTGTTGAGCTTGGTCTGCCGGTCAGAGATTACACCCTGAAAACACCGGAAGAAAAGATTGTCATTTATGCGGACAGGATGGTGGATATTTACACTGACGGCATTGTGCCGAATGCTGATAAAAAATACGCTGAAACCCGTTTTGTTGAAATTCTGAATCAGTATGAAAAGTACGGCAAAAATCCTGTTACAATGCAGCGTTATATCTGTCTGAACCGGGAAATTCACGAATGGATGAATTAAAGAAAACTCTGCGTAACTTTGCGTAAAACTTTGCGAAACTCTGCGTTTGAAACGCAAAGTCGCGCTAAGGGATTCGCAAAGTAACGCTAAGTATAGGGAAAAATGATGATTGCACCAAATAACGATACACAACGAAAAGAAACACCTTTCCTTACCGTACATAGATTTATCAAGCAGTTTGGCGATATCAGGACTCTCTCTGAGGTAAGTTTTTCTATCTTCAACAACGAAATAATCGGTGTTATCGGACCCAACGGAGCCGGGAAAACAACCCTGTTGGAATGCCTATGCGGACTGCAACCACTCCATGACGGAGAAGTTTTTTGGATGGGGCGGAAACTGTCGCCGCAAAATTGTCGTCAGGTTATGTTCTATGTACCGGACGGGATCGTTCCCTACCCGGAACACACACCCGATAGGGTGCTGGCGTTTTTTCGCGGCGTATATGGTCTTTCTCATCAACAGGTTAAGGAAGTTGTCAACTTATTAGACCTTGAGCCTATGCTGAAACGACCGATAGGCAAACTCTCCAAGGGATGGCTCCGCCGTCTGCTCCTGTCCATCGGTCTGATCACGCCACATCCTCTGCTGATCATGGATGAGCCTTTTGACGGATTAGACCTTCGCCAGACTCGCGCCGTGATGCGTATCCTGCGAGATGTTGCCACAAAGGGGCGAACAGTCCTATTGTCTATTCATCAGCTTGCTGACGCCGAGCGTGTGTGCGACCGTTTTGTTTTGTTGACTGCCGGAAGGGTTTCCGGAGAAGGAACCATTGACGAACTTCGCCGTCAGACCGGAAGGGAAGGCGGCTCTCTGGAGGAGGTGTTTCTTGAACTGTCATAACAGTCATGTCGCCGGTAAAGTGTCTATTCTGCCACTGATAATGAAGGAATTGCGGGATATGTTTCTCGGAAGGGCGTTATGGACGGGAATCGTCATCGTGCTTTTCCTGACCGGATATAGTTTCATCCAGGCACTAACCCTCTATTCGGAAGTAAGCCGTTCCGCCTTAAAGCTGCCTGAGTTAGCCCGCGGACTTTCGCCTCTGGACGGGATTTTCGTACCCACATTCGGCGCTTTGTATCTTGCAGCCACCTTCCTATATCCTTTTGTTGTCATACGCATGGTGGGCGCCGAAAAGCAATCGGGCGCCCTCAAAATGCTTATCCAGTTGCCCTATCCCATGCCTGTTCTCATCGCCGCCAAGCTGACCGCAGGTGTCGCGGCATGGATGTTCATGCTCCTGCCTTGCATGTCTGCTCTGTGTTTTTGGTGGGCAGTGGGCGGTCATATCAGCGCCTTTGAGGTTACGAATCTGATTCTCGGTCATTTCTTGTATGCTATGGTGATTGCCGGTATATCGCTTGTCGCGGCGTCCGTATCGGAAGACACAGCGAGCGCAGCCATCGCCACACTGGGCGTAACCATCGGATTCTGGGTACTGGACTTCGCATCAGCGGGGGACGATGGCTTGCTCAGGAGCCTGTCGGAACTTTCCCTGACATCTGTTTTGCGGACATTTGAACGCGGCGTTTTCTCATTGGGTACGGCTGTCAGCTCGCTTCTGGCGGTACTTTGCTTTACGACACTGACCGGAATCTGGATTCATCCGGGGCGTTCTGCCCTGTATCGTTGGGGACGCACAACTGTAGTGATTATTATGGCGGCAATCGCAATTACGGCGGCAGCTCAGGTTAAACTGTTCTGTGATGCCACTGAGGAACGCCGCAATTCCTTCTCAGTAACCGACGAGGTCATGCTGAGTTCCATGAGGGAGCAACTGTACATCGGAGTTCACCTCACCCCCGAAGACCCGCGTCTCTATGACCTACAGCGTAGTATCCTTGATAAACTGAAAATGATCATGCAAAATGTGAAAATCGCATTTGCGGATGTTGGAATGAACCGAGCGTTGACCGGCAGTGGTGATCAATACGGGCAGATTGTCTATCGCTACAATGGACGGGAGGCGATGAGCCGCTCCACGAGCGAAAAAGAAGTATTGCCGCTCATTTTCGAGATAGCAGGACTGAAACGCCCTATTGCAGAGGAGACGGACACCTACTCCGGCTATCCCCTTATCGTGGATACCCGCTGGGCGAAATTATGGTTTTATGTCTTGTTGCCTCTTGCCGTCCTGTTTTTTTGGTACCGGACGCATTGCGGCACGGGAATCATCAGAAAGAACATAACAAAAGGAGAAATTTTATGAATTTCAACAAGAAAAAACTCATGCTCGTAGTGGGGGTTGTTGTAATCACAGCGTTTATCGGCATCAAGCGCTGGGGTATTTGGCAGTCTCCTGCATTACTTCCTGCGCCGGTTCCTGAACATCTGGAATACCTGCCCAAAGTCAGTCATACGGCTGAAGCAAAACAGCCTGCCGCTATCAGTCCTGCGGCGGCAGTCTCAGGCAAACAGGGAACCCTGCAATCGGATTTCGAGACGGAAACCGTGGGGGCGCCGCCGCAGGCTTTCATACCGGTGGTTGGCAACTGGGTCATAGGACAGGACGGTGGCAAGAAAGTGCTGGTGGTTGACGGTCGGGCATGGAGCCGTGGACAGACAGCCGCCGGCATTGCCGACCGTGCCCGTTCGCTTTATGGTGAACGCTACGCCGAGTTTTTGGACAATATTCAGTCCTTCGCGTACTTCCCCTACGCCTTGGCTTCAGGAGTCGAGGACTTTCGACAGGGGGAAATCACGTTGCGCTTCAAGGGAATTGACGGGAGGATTGATCAGGCGGCGGGGATATTGTTCAACGTCAAGCCAAACGGCGACTACCTCACTCTGCGTGCCAATCCTCTGGAGAACAACCTTGTGCTGTGGAAATTCGAGCGGGGCAAACGCAGCTCGGTAAAATGGGTCAAGAATGTTTCCACGCCATCAAAACAATGGCATGAACTGAAATTGATCTTGTCTGCGGTAAGGGTCGAAGGATACATCAATGGGAAGCTGTATCTGGATCACACATTGCCGGAGGGCGTATCCGGTCGCGTAGGTGTCTGGTCCAAAGCGGACAGTGTTGTTTATTTCGATGATTATAAAGTCAATCCTGAGCCAAAAGGGCAACATTAGTTGATTATAGGAAAAAATTACAATGGCAAATTCTGAAAAAGACATCATCCTGCTGTTTTCCACCCGCATTATCCGTTTGTTTGGTTACGGATTTTTGTCTGTCATATTGGTTTTGTATCTGGCAAAAATCGGACTGAGCGACTATGCCATCGGTCTGCTTCTGTCTCTGACTTTGGCAGGAGATGTGCTTGTTTCATTATGGATTACGATAGTTGCAGACCGCATCGGCAGAAAACGGATGCTGATTGTCGGTGCGGTACTGATGGCTCTCGCGGGCGCGGTATTTGTTTCCACAAACAATCCGATATTGCTGACTATTGCTGCAATTATCGGCATCATCAGTCCGAGCGGAAATGAAATCGGTCCATTTCTTTCTATTGAGCAGGCAGCGCTTTCACAACTTCTTCCTGATGAAAAGCGCACATCAAGCTTCGGGTGGTATAATCTTGCCGGATCATTTGCTACGGCTGTCGGCGCATTAAGCAGCGGCTGGATAGCCGAATTTCTGCAAAAATCCGAATTTACAGCAGCAGAATCATACCGCATTATTCTGTTCGGCTACTGTGCAAGCGGTGTATTGCTGATACTGTTTTTTATCGGGCTTTCACCGGCTGTTGAAGCTGTCAATCGTGCGAATAACGGATACAAACTGGGGCTTCACCGATCCCGAAATGTTGTTATCCGGCTGAGTGCCTTGTTTGCACTGGATGCGTTTGCAGGCGGTTTTATAATTCAAAGCATGATGGCATACTGGTTTTATCTGCGATTCGGGACCGATACGGGTGTTTTGGGCAGTATTTTCTTTGCGGCAAATATTCTGGCAGGAATTTCGGCATTATCGGCTGCCCGGCTTGCAAAATATATCGGGCTTATCAGGACTATGGTGTTCACGCATATTCCGTCAAATATATTGCTGTGCTTAGTGCCGCTGATGCCGAATCTTGAATGGGCAATTGCGGTGCTGCTGGTGCGTTTCAGTATTTCTCAGATGGATGTGCCTACCCGTCAGTCATACACAATGGCGGTAGTTGCGCCGGATGAACGGACTGCGGCATCCGGCATTACAAATATTTCCCGCTCAGTCGGAGCATCGTTATCCCCGGCGTTATGCGGACTCTTTTTTGCAAATCCCTCGCTGATCAGCGTACCTTTTTTTCTTTCAGGAGCTTTGAAGATTATTTACGATTTGGCTCTGTATCGGAGTTTCAAAGCATTGAAACCACCTGAAGAACAAAGTCCGGCATAATTGAGACTGTCTGAACCGGAAGGATTCGCAGAATTACAAAAAAATCTTATGAATTATGATTCAGACAGTTATCAGAAAATCAAAATTCAGATATTTTTCGGGATTCTGATGGTTTGTCCCACATAAATTTTATTCGGGTCTTTGATAACTTCCCGGTTGGCTTCAAAAATAACCTCATATTGGCTGGCGTCTCCGTAATACTTTTTCGCCAACTTGCTTAATGTATCGCCGGATGCAATGGTGTAAAAATCCGTATCGCCGGAGGGAGACGGTATTGCCTGTCCTTCTTCTGCAACGGCGGCTTCCTCGTCAACCGCTTTTTCAATGTCTTCATCGCTTTCATCAGCCGCGCCCTGAACTCTGAATTTGAAATAATTGACGCCTGACACGCCTTTGGTATTGCCTGCGAGCAGAACCGCTTTTTCTCTGGCATCGTTGCTTTCACAAAATCCGCTGAGAACCGCCTGATCTTCTTCCATTTCTACGGATAATTCAAGGATCTGACTTCCCAGATCGTTTCTGATTTTTTCTTCAATCATTTTTCCGTCCACCTTACCGGAAAATTTATCCCCTACATTTTTGATAAATTGAAGCAAGCCCATAGTTATCCTCCCTGAAATTTATAAGGTTGACCGTTGATATTTCATATATAGTCTATAATTGCTGTTTTGAAAAGTGTAAATATTGTTGTCAATCGTTTTTGAAAATGTTAAATCTGATATTACCCTATCAATGTGAGGTGTATTCTTTTTATGTCTGACAACAAAAAGCTTATTCAGCGGCTATGGGGCGGACTGCTGGCAATGGCAGGCGTGGGCGTATTTTTCAAGATTCCGGATAGGATGTCTCAGATCGAACAGATACAGCAGCTTTCGGCAAATATTTCCTTCATACGCTTCTGTTTTTATCTGCTGGGCGTTCTGCTGATTATCGGCGGAATCCGGAAGTTCTATCATAGCTATCAGGAAGAACATGACAAAAAAACAGATGCCTGACAAACAACCTGAAAAATGGCGGAATTGGGGAATATGACAGATTTCAAAACAACCAGTCTCAAGCTCACAAGCACACCGGTTACGCATCTTAAAATGCCCGGATTTACACCGGATGCGCCTGCAAAACCTGTTCCTCCTCCGAGCGATGGAACAAAGCAACCTGTGTCTGCGCCGGGGCATCCGCCTGCCGGAAAACCTGCTGCTCATCCGGCTGCTTCGCCGGAAGTGGCATTTGTAATCAAATTTCAGAACATCAGCAATAAGATACAGGCTGCGCGTAATCTGGAAGACATCCTGATCAATCTCAGAGATGAAATCGCCGATCTTTTCGAGTCTGAAAGAATTACGATTTATGTGATTGACGGCGTAAAGCGGGAATTGGTGTCCAAAGTCAAAAGCGGCTCTGAAATTGCGGAAATCCGGATTCCGGTCTCGCCGAACAGCATTGCAGGATATGCCGCGAACAAGCAGCGGATGATTAATATCAAAGACGTTTATGACCTCAAAGAGCTTGCATTGATTGATCCCGAACTCAGATTTGACCAGAGCTGGGATAAAAAAACCGGATTCAGAACCCGGCAGGTGCTGGTATGTCCGATCTTTTTTCACAAATATCTGCTGGGCGCAGTGCAGCTCATCAATAAAAAAACCGCTGATACTTATACCAAAAATGACGATCACGGGGTTAAAGAGTTGGCAAAAGCCCTGGGCATTGCCATGTATAACCAGAAGCGGGCAGCCCGCCAAGCCACCAACAAATTCAATCATCTGCTCCAAAAACATCTTCTGACACAGAAAGAGCTTGCCAAGGCAATTGAAGAAGCCAAAAAGCGGCGCGAAAGCATTGAAAACTATATGCTGGGCGTGATGAAGATAGATAAAAAAGAGCTGCTGGAATCGTTGGGAAAATATTATGAAGTGCCATCGGTCATATATGAAGAAAATGTCCCTACGCCGGTTCTTCTTCTTCAAAATCTTAAAGTTCCGTTTTTAAAGACCAATTTCTGGGTTCCGCTGCGCCGGGATGGGGATAAAATAACCATTGCCATTGACGATCCGCATAATTTAAGCAAAATTGATGCGATCAAATCGCTGTTCCCCAATGATCTTCTGGAATTCAGGGTCGCGTTAAAGGAAGATATCCTTGAATTTATCGAAACATTTACAGGCAAAAAGAAACGAAAGGAGATGCCTGAGCTTGATATTGACTCTATTTCAGATGAACTTCTCAAAGGATTGGAAATTGAGGCGGGTTCTGCACCGGATGAAGACGCTCAGTTGGTCAGCGAAGAAAGCAGCGCGGTCGTGAAATTGGTCAATAAAATCATTATGGATGCGTATGTTCAGCGGGTATCGGATATTCATGTCGAACCCCAGCCCGGCAAAGAAGATGTGCTGGTGCGAACCCGGATAGACGGCGCATGCCGGGAATATCCCATGCGGATTCCCTATATCTATCGCTCTGCCATTGTCTCCCGTATCAAAATCATGTCCGGGCTTGATATTGCAGAACGCCGTATGCCCCAGGACGGAAAAATCCAATTCAAAAAATTCGGCGGATTAGACATCGAACTCCGTGTGGCAACCATTCCGACCCAGGGCGGCGTGGAAGATATTGTCATGCGTATTCTTGCTGCCGGTGAACCGCTGCCGCTGGATAAGATGGGCTTTTCAAAACGCAATTACGAAGGATTTGTCAGCTGCGTCAGTCAGCCTTACGGCATCATTTTCGTCTGCGGTCCTACGGGTTCCGGTAAAACCACCACCCTGCATTCCGCATTGAAATATATCAACAAGGTCGAGACCAAAATATGGACTGCCGAAGACCCGGTAGAAATCACGCAAAGAGGCTTGCGTCAGGTACAGGTGCAGCCCAAAATCGGCTTTGACTTTGCAAGAGCCATGCGTGCGTTTCTGCGAGCTGACCCGGACGTGATTATGGTCGGTGAAATGCGCGATAAAGAAACCACGCATATCGGCATCGAAGCGTCTCTGACCGGACATTTGGTGTTCTCCACCCTTCATACCAACAGTGCGCCGGAAAGTATTACCCGTCTTCTGGATATGGGCATGGACCCGTTCAACTTTGCTGACGCGGTATTGTGTATTCTGGCACAGCGGCTGATTCGTACTTTGTGCAAAAACTGCAAGGAAAAATACCATCCGGATCAGCAGGAATACGATGATCTGATTCGGGAATACGGCAAAGACTATTTTGAGATGAATAAAATGCACGAGATGTATCCCTATAATTCCGATCTGACGCTGAACAGACCCAGGGGATGCGATAAATGCAACCAGACCGGTTACAGCGGACGAATGGGTATCCATGAACTTCTGCTGGGAACCCGCGATATGAAGAATAAGATTCAGTCTCAGGCTACGGTGGATCAGATGCGGGAACAGGCAATCAAAGACGGGATGAGAACCCTGAAACAGGACGGCATTGAAAAAATTTTCGCAGGATTTGCGGATCTGATTCAGGT